>NZ_JBHYKG010000314.1:0-9684 GCF_042741245.1 Kitasatospora sp. NPDC058965 | reverse complement strand
GGCCCGACCGGGCCCGCCCGCCGCCGCACCGGATCAGGCCGGGACGATGGCGAAGGAGCCGTTGTTCAGCCCGGTCTCGGTGTACTGGCCGCTGTCGACGGCCTGCGGGTAGAAGGCGTCGAAGACCTGGCCGTTGACGGTGATGTTGGCGAAGTCCAGCTCGTTGAAGGACGGGTAGCTCTGCGAGGGCGACTCGATCACGGCCTCGGCGCTGACGTTGCGCCCGCGCAGCGACTTGGTGATCGAGCGGGTCCACCCCTTGGTGGTGTCGGTCAGCTTGAGCAGGTAGCTGCCGTTGCCGCTGGTGGTCACACTGGCGGTGAAGGTGTCGCCGGCGTCGACCGGGTCGTTCCAGAAGACCGGCGGGGCCGGGTACATCTCGTACCAGGCGGAGAAGGCCGGGTAGCCGCCGGAGCAGTCCACCTGCACGCCGGTCTGCTCGACGGTCTGCGAGCCGTAGCCGTCGATGCCGATCCACGGCGCGAACAGGTCGTTGGCGGTGTTGCACTGGACGTCCGGCATGGTCCAGGAACCGGTGATGCTGCGGAAGCCGCTGCCCTGGGCCACGTAGCCGCCCCAGACGCTGCCGGCGTAGCGGTGGCCGCCGTTGCCGTAGTGGGCGGGGCCGTAGCGGTGGTCGGCGGGGGCGGCGCTCGCGTGCGGGGCGGCGAGGGCGAGGCCGGAGACCGCCACCAGGGCGGCGAGCGAGGCCCGGGCGGTGCGCAGGCTGGACATGGCAACTCCTTGGCTGTGGGGGTTCGGTGACGCCGGTGGGGTGGCCGCGGGGTGGGGCCGGCGGCGATCGGCGTCGGCGCTCAGCGTGCGGGCTCGCGAGGCCCTTGCGGAAGGCGGTGGCCGGTGCCGGAAACTGACATGGCGGAAACATGACACTTGCGCGAGGTCTTGATATTGCGGCAGGGTTCCAGCACAGTCGGGGCCGACGAGGGAGGGCCGAAGGGTGGCGGAGCAGTGGACCGCGCGGCTCGGCGGCCTGGGGCTGGCCCCGGACCAGGAGCGGCTCTACCTGCAGCTGCTGAGCACGCTCCGGCAGACCGCCGGGCAACTCGCCCAGGCCACCGGGATCGCCGGTGACCGGGCCGACCTCGCGCTGACCGTGCTGGCCGACCTCGGACTGGTCGAACGGCCGCTCCCGGACGGTGCGGTGTGGAGCGTGGCGGCGCCGGACGTGGCGCTGGAGGAACTGCTGCTGCGGCGCGAGCTGGAGCTGCGGCGGACCCGGGGGCGGATCACCGAGCTGCTGCGCACCTACCGCCGCTCGCGGATCGAGACCGAGGCCGGCGAACTGGTCGAGATCGTCACCGGGCGGGACTCGATCGGCGAGCTGTGGCGCAGCCTGCAACTGGGTGCCCGGGAGCAGCTGCGGGTGCTGGACAAGCCGCCGTACATCCGCCGGGCCGACGCGGACGTGGAACTGGGGGCGCTGGCCCGGGGCGTGCGGATGCGGGTGGTGTACGAGAGCCGGGTGCTGCGCGAGCCGGAGCGGCTCGCCGAGATCCACGCGTTCACCGGCGCCGGGGAGCAGGCCCGGGTGCTGCCCGAGCTGCCGCTGAAGCTGGCCCTGGTGGACGACACGTGGGCCCTGCTGCCGGTCAGTTCGGGCACCGAGCTGCAGTCCGTGGTGCTGCTGCGCCCGTCCTCGCTGCTGGACGCGCTGACCGGGCTGTTCGAGCTCTACTGGAACCGCGCGATGCGGCTGCCCGCGCCCGATTCCGACGAGCGCCCGCAGGACCGGCACCGCCAATTGCTCGCCCTGCTGGCGGCCGGCCTGACGGACGAGAGCATCGCCCGGCAGATGGGCGTCTCCACCCGCACCGTGCAGCGCTGGGTGCGGGAGCTGATGGACCGCTTCGGCGCCCGCACCCGGTTCCAGGCGGGCATCCAGGCGGCCCGCGCGGATCTGCTCTAACTGCCCTGCTGCACCGTGATGGTGGCCTCGGCGCCGCGCGGCACCCGGACCCGGGGGTGGCCGGCGTCCGACGTGTCCAGCTCGGCCGTCGCGCCGCCGACGCCGATCCGGGCGCCGGGCGCGGTGGCCAGCTCGGTCCAGCCGCCGGTGCCGACCAGGGTCACCGTGTAGCGGTCGGCCGCCCAGGACTCGCGCACCGGGCGCCCGGCCAGCACCGGTGCGTACGGGCCGAAGGCCGGGCCGTCGCCGGGGGCGGGCGCGCCCGCCGGGTCCAGGGTGCAGTAGCCGCCGGTGCCCCGGCACCAGTACCACATGGTCCACCCCGCCGCGAAGCCCGCCATCGCGGCCACCTGACGGCGCACCAGCTCGGCGTTGCCCGGGGTGCGGGCGTTCGGCGGGCCCCACTCGCCGACCAGGACCGGCATCCGGTGCGCCGCCGGGTAGGCGGTGATCGCGGCGGTGTAGGCGGCCACGAACCCGTCGGCCGGGTCCCAGTCGGCGCCGTTCTCCACCGCGGTGTCGTAGAAGTGCGGGGCGTAGCCGAGCCGGGCGGTGCCGGGGCGCGGGTCGGTGAAGCCGGGCAGCCGGGTCGGCACCCCCTGGCCGACCAGCACGGTCGGCTCCACGAAGAGCCAACTGTGCTGGTCCGCGCGGCGGACGGCGGCGATCAGCCGCTGGTACATGGCGGCCAGCCGGCCCTGCTCCAACCGGGCCGAGGAGGCCGCCAGCACCGCCGGATCGCTCGGGTCGCCGTCCACCGGGCCGAACGGCTCGTTGAACAGGTCGTAGCCCAGCAGCGAGCGGTGGCCGTGCAGTTCGCGGGCCAGCCGGGTGTAGAAGTCGGCCTGGTCGCGGCGCAGGTCCGGATCGTCGTAGAGGTGCCGGAAGGCGGCCTGCACGGCGGGTTGGAAGTACCCGGCGAACCAGTCGGCGGGGTCGGGCACGAAGGGCAGGCCGTCGTCCCGGGTGGCCCAGGCCGGGATGCCGTCGCTGCCGAAGGCCGGCCCGTACACGTCCTGGTGCAGGTCGACCACGGCGAGCAGCCCGTACCGGTCGGCCCAGCCCAGCACCTGCTGCAGCTTGGCCAGTTCGGCGCGGTCGAGGCGGCCGCGGGCGGGCTCCAGCCGGGCCCAGGTGACCGCGACCCGGACCAGCGTGAAGCCGTGCGCCGCGACGGCGCGCAGGTCGGCCTCGGTGGTCTCGTCGTACTTGTCCAGGTTGACGCCGCGCGGCTCGACGACCCGCCCGTCGGGGCCGGCGAACAGGGTGCGCCCGTCGGCGGCGGTGACCGTGCCGGTGGGGAACGCGGGGCGGTGGTCGGCCGCCCGCGCGCTCGGCGCGGCGGTGCCGAGCAGGACGGCGGCGGTCAGCAGCAGGGTGGCGAAACGCACGGGCAGCACGGACACCTCGCACGGGCGGGCGGGGGAGTGGGCGGTGTGCCGATGCTCCCCGAGTGCGGCGCCGAGCACAAGAGGTGAGGACTACTCAGGTTTTTCGGGCCTCCCCGGCTCCGTCCTCGCGGCCTCCGCCGCCGCGCCGCCGGCCGGCCGCGGGGTGGGCAGCGGATCGGCCGCGGCCAGCCGGCCCCAGAGCAGGTCGGCCAGCGCCTGCACCATCTTGGCCCGCGGGCAGGGCTTGCTCTCCAGCCACCAGTCGCCGGCCGCCAGCACCATGCCGGTGATCGCGCGGCCCCAGGCCTCGGAGAGCAGCGGCGCGTCCGGGCCGAGGTCCACCTGCGCGGTGACCGCCCGGGTGATCTCCTCGGCGATCTGGCGCAGTGCCGGGGCCAGTGCGGCGCCCACCCCGTTGGGGTCGCCGGACTCCGGGTGGGTGAGCAGCCGGTAGATCTGCGGGCGGGACTCGATGCCGGCCAGGTAGGTGTCCAGCACGTGCTCCACCCGCTCGCGCCGCTCCAGCGGCTCGGCCAGGGCGGCCCGCACCGCCGTCAGCAGGCCAGAGGTGTGACGGTCCGTCAGGGCCTGGAAGAGGCCGCTGCGGTCGCCGAAGTGCCGGTAGAGGATGGGCTTGGTGATGCCGGCCTCGGCCGCGATCGCGTTCATGCTCGCGCCGGGGCCGTCCCGGCGGACCACCCGGTCGGCGGCGTTGAGCAGCTGCTCGCGCCGCGGCTCCTCCAGTGCGGTCACCCCGCCCCTCCTTCTCGTTGACATCCGTTACCTATGAGTAGCAGACTCCCACGGTGTTACCCCCGGTAACCCCCCGGGTGGCGCGATCTTGGTCCGATGGATCCTGGAACCTGGAGGAGTAGGAGATGAGCACCTTCTCGATGGCGCTCGGCGAGGACCAGCTGGCGGTCCGCGACTGGCTGCACGGCTTCGCGGCGGACGTGATGCGGCCGGCCGCGGCCGAGTGGGACGAGCGCGAGGAGACCCCCTGGCCGATCATCCAGGAGGCCGCCAAGATCGGCATCTACTCCCTGGACTTCTACGCCCAGCAGTTCTTCGACCCCTCCGGCGTCGGCATCCCGGTCGCGATGGAGGAGCTCTTCTGGGGCGACGCGGGCCTGGGCCTGTCCATCGTCGGCACCACGCTGGCCGCCGTCGCGGTGCTGGCCAACGGCACCGAGGAGCAGATCGGCACCTGGGCCCCGCAGATGTTCGGCACCCCGGACGACGTCAAGGTGGCCGCGTTCTGCTCCTCCGAGCCCGACGCCGGCTCGGACGTCTCGGCCCTGCGCACCCGCGCGGTGTACGAGGAGGCGACCGACGAGTGGGTGCTCAACGGCACCAAGACCTGGGCGACCAACGGCGGCATCGCCGCCGTGCACGTGGTGGTGGCCACCGTCGACCCCGCGCTCGGCGCGCGCGGCCAGGCCTCCTTCGTGGTCCCACCGGGCACCGCGGGCCTGAGCCAGGGCCAGAAGTTCAAGAAGCACGGCATCCGCGCCTCGCACACCGCCGAGGTGGTGCTGGACGGCGTGCGGATCCCCGGCCACTGCCTGCTGGGCGGCAAGGAGAAGCTGGACGAGCGCCTGGCCCGGGCCCGCGAGGGCGCCCGCAAGGGCGGCAAGAACGCCGCGATGGCCACCTTCGAGGCCTCCCGCCCGGCGGTCGGCGCGCAGGCCATCGGCATCGCCCGGGCCGCCTACGAGGTGGCGCTGGACTACGCCAAGACCCGGGTCCAGTTCGGCCGCCCGATCATCGACAACCAGGGCGTGGCCTTCACCCTGGCCGACATGCGGACCCGGATCGACGCGGCCCGGCTGCTGGTCTGGCGGGCCTCCTGGATGGCCGCCAACCAGCAGCCGTTCACCGCCGCCGAGGGCTCGATGTCCAAGCTCTACGCCGGCGAGACCGCGAAGTGGGTGACCGCGCAGGCCATGCAGATCCTCGGCGGCAACGGGTTCACCCGCGAGTACCCGGTGGAGCGGATGCACCGGGACAGCGCGATCTACACGATCTTCGAGGGGACCAGCGAGATCCAGCGGCTGGTGATCGCCCGGTCCATCTCGGGACTGCCGATCCGCTGACCGCGCGGGGCGGCGGTCAGCCCTGGGCCGGGCGGTGCCGCACGGTGCAGTCCGGCCCGGGGAAGATCAGGGTCTCGTGGCCGTCCTCGAACCGGACCAGGTAGGGCGGTTCGCCGCCCTGCCCGTGCACCTCGATGACCTCGCCCTCGCGGTCGACGATGCCGACCGCGCGGCTGTGGATGTGCAGGTGGTCGCCCACTTCTGCGCGCATGGTCCCTTCTCCTTAGCTCGTACGGGTGTGGGGAACTGCTGGTGGGGGCGGTGCGGATGCCCCCACCGGCATCTCACCAGAGAGCCGGGAACCGCACGCCTCACGTTACTCCGTCAGGCCCAGTGCGGCGTCGGGGAACCGCGGCTCGCGCCGTTCCAGGAAGGCGGCCAGCCCCTCCGGTGCGTGCGGCGCCCGCCGGGCCAGCCGCTCCCAGGGCGCCAGCGCCGCCGCCGCCGCGCCCGGCTCGCCGGCCGGCACCGCGTTCAGCGCCGCCTTCGCCGCGCCCGTGGTCTGCGGCGAGCGCCGGGCCAGCAGCCGGGCGAACTCCAGCGCCCGGGCGTCCAGCCGCTCGGCCGGGTGCACCTCGTCCAGCAGCCCGAACAGCTCGGCCCGGCGGGCGTCCACCAGCTCCCCGGAGAAGAGCAGGTACTTGGCCCGGGCCGGGCCGACCACCCGGGCCAGCCGCGCGGTCGGCACCGCCGGGTAGACCACGCCGAGCTTGGCCGGGGTGATCCCGAGCCGGGCGTCCGCCGCGCCGAACCGCAGGTCGCAGGCGAGCGCCAGCTGGCAGCCGCCGCCGACGCAGGAGCCGTGCACCACGGCCAGGGTGGGCAGCGGGAAGTCGGCCAGCGCCTGTTCGGCCGCCACGTTCTGCGCGTGGTAGGCCTCGGCGGCGGCCGGGTCGCCGTAGATCCCGGAGAGCTCGGCGATGTCGGCGCCGGCGCTGAAGGTGCCCTCGGCGCCGGTCAGCAGCAGGGCCCGCAGGCCGGGGCGTCCGGCCAGCCCGGCGAGCAGCCCGGGCAGCGCCTGCCACATCGCCCGGGTCACCGCGTTGCGCCGGTGCGGGCGGTCCAGCACCAGCACGGCCACTCCGTCCTCGCCCGCGTACGGGCGCAGGCCCTCGGCGGGGCTCGGGAGTTCGGTGCGGTCGGCGAGCAGCGGCTGATCGGTCATGGTGCCACTCTGGCAGGCCCGGCGGTGCGGCACCGCGGGCGGGCCGGGGTGCCGTGTTTGAATCCGCCCGGAGGCGAGAGGATAGGCCTCATGGATCAAGACCAGCTGCTGCCCCGCGACGCCTGGCTCGCCTCGCTGCCCCGCTCCTACACCGCCGCCGGCACCCTGCTCACCGACGAGGCCGGCCGGATCCTGGTGCTCAAGCCCAACTACCGCCCCGGCTGGCAGTTCGCCGGCGGCACCATCGACCTGGGCGAGGACGCGCTGCAGTGCGCGCGGCGCGAACTGCTGGAGGAGACCGGCCTCGACCTGGAGGTCGGCCGGCTGCTGGTGGTCTCCTGGACCCACCCGTCGGAGGCGCTCGACCACCCCGCCGTGCACTTCGTCTTCGACGCGGGGACGGTCCCGGCCGGCACCGCGATCGCGCTGCAGGAGGCGGAGCTGGAGGAGTACCGCTGGGTCACCGAGGAGGAGGCCTACGAGCTGCTCGGCGAGGCCCGCGCGCCCCGGCTGCGGGCGGCGCTGGCCGCCCGGGCGGACGGCGTGGTGCGCGTGGTGGCCGGCACCGTGACGGGGATCTGATGGCGGATCGGGAGTCGGCCGGCGTCGCCCTCTGGCGGGTCCCGGTGACCGGGGCGAACGCCGCCGCGGCCGCCGCCGCGGCGACCCGGCTGCTGGACCGGGCCGAGCTGGCCCGGGCCGCGGCCTTCCGCCGCCCGGTGGACCGCACCCTCTACGAGGTCGCCCACGTCGCGCTGCGCACCGTGCTGGCCGAGCGGTTGGGGGCGCGGCCGGCGGAACTGCGGTTCGGCCAGGGACCGTGTCCGGGCTGCGGCGAGCCGCACGGGCGGCCCGAGGTGGCCGGACCGGTCGAGTTCTCGCTCTCGCACGCGGCCGGCCTGGCCGTGATCGCGCTGGCCGACACCCCGGTGGGGGTGGACGTGGAGGGCCGCGAGGTCTTCGCCGGGCAGGCGGGCCAGGAGGTGGCCGGGATGCTGCACCCCGCCGAGCGCGCCGAGCTGGACCGGGTGGGCGCTTCGGCGCCGGACCGCTGGTCGGCGGCGGCGCTGCGCTGCTGGGTCCGCAAGGAGGCCTACCTCAAGGGCACCGGCATCGGACTGGGCCGCGGCGCCGGGGCCGAGTACGTGGGGGTGGGCCCGGGGTTCGGGGCGGTCGCCGAGGGCCCGGCCGCGCCGGCCGGGTGGCAGGTGCACGCCGTCGAGGTGCCGGAGCAGTACGACGCGGCGGTCGCGGTGCTGGCTCCGGCCGAGCCCCGACTCGCGGTCACTGTGCGGGAGTTGGCGCTGAGCTAGGGCGGGTCCCGCGACTCACGCGCGGGGGCGGATCAGGTGCGCGTCCACCTCGATCTCGATCTTCATCCGCGGGTCCGCCAGGCCGCACTCCTGCATGGTGGCGGCCGGGCGGACCGCACCGAAGGCTGCGCGCAGCGCCGGCCAGCAGGCCTCGAAGTCGTTCCGGTCCGGGAGCAGGTAGCGCACCCGGACCACGTCGGCGAAGGAGCAGCCCGCCTCCGCCAGCGCCGCGGCGATGTTGCGCAGGACCTGCTCGGCCTGCTCCACCACGGAGTCGGAGATGGTCATCCGGGCGTAGTCGAAGCCGGTGGTGCCGGAGACGTGCACCCAGCGGGAGTCGCCGGACTCCAGCACCACCGCGCGGGCGTAGCCGATCTGCTCCTCGAAGGTGGAGCCGCTGAGGACGGCCCGGCGGGTGGGGTGATCATGAGTCATGGCGCCGACCGTACCGGGACGGTGACCGGCGTGTCAGCGGGGTTTGGCACCCTTGCCCCATGCGCGCTCCACGAGTCCAGTGCCCGACCTGCGGCCGTCCGGTCGCCCTGATGCCCACCCGCCGCGCCGGCTACGGCGTCCTGCACGACCACAAGCGCGACCGCCGCTCGCTCCAGCTCTGCGAGGGGAGCATGGCGCAGCTGGCGCTGAGCGAGGCGACGGTCTGGCAGGACGCGCTGCCCGGGCTGCCGGGCAGCGCGGCGGAGGCGACGCTGTTCTGACGGCGCCGCGCCCCGGGCCCCGCCCGCCGTCGGTGCCGCCCGCCGTCGGCTCAGCCGGGGTGCGGGTCAGCCGGTGGTGCGGGTCACCGGGATCCACAGCTGCGCGTCCGAGTGCGACGGGTCGTGCTGCGCCGCCCGGGTGCGCAGGATCTCGGGTCCCGGGCGGTACTCGTACGGGTTGGACGGGATCCACTGCGCGGCCACGTCCGCCCACATCTGCTGCAGCGCCTGCGGGAACGGCCCCGAGCTCTCGAACACCGCCCAGGTGCCGGCGGGGCAGTCCAGCACGTCCAGGTCGTCCGGCAGCTCGGCGGCCGAGCTCACCACCGCCTGGTAGTGGTCGAGGTCGCTGCCCTCCTCGAAGCCGTCCGACAGGCGCACGGTCGCCGACACGATGCCCGCCGGCTCCTGGTCCGAGAAGCCGTGGATCCGCAGCATGGTCTCCGGCGGGATGCTCCGGACGTGCTCGGCGATGTGCGGGTTGACCCCTCGGTGGATCAACGGCACGCGGGCCTTCCTGCCCACGACCTTGAAGGCGTCCTTCTCGACGATGCGGTACCGCATGGTGCTGTTCCCTTCGACGGTGAGGCGGAAGGAGAGCCGGGGCTGCGCGGTGAGGGCCGCGCCGGTGCGCCGGGCCTCGCCCGGGCCCACGCCGTGCACGGTGCGGAACGCCCGGGCGAAGGCCTCGCCCGAGGCGTAGCCGTAGCGGACCGCGATCTCCAGCAGTGTCGGTTCCCCGGCCAGCACGTCGGCCCCCGCCAGGGTGAGCCTGCGGCGCCGGACGTACTCCGACAGCGGCATCCCCGCCAGCGAGGAGAACAGCCGCCGGAAGTGGTACTCCGAGGTGAGCGTGATCCGTGCCAGCTCGGACACCTCGATCCGCTGGTCGAGGTGGTCCTCGATGTGCGCCATGGCCTGGTTCAACCGGTCCAGCAACCCCGGCCTCCTTCCCTTTCGACCACCACGGTAGGAAGGGCCAAGCCTGCCGCACCCGACATCCTGTGCCCGCTCCGGTCGGGTGGTGGCGCCGACAACGGAGCGGGGGCGGGACGGTCGTGTCGACGACCGTCCCG
>NZ_JBHYKG010000313.1:0-9732 GCF_042741245.1 Kitasatospora sp. NPDC058965 | reverse complement strand
CCGGCGCCGGTCGACGGTCAGTCGGCGGTGCGGGGCGCCGGGAGCTGGTGGAGGTAGGCGGCGCGGCCGGTCTCGCGCGCGGTCTGCACGGCCTCCAGCAGGGCCAGCCGGTGGGGGGACAGCTCGGTGCGCCACCGGGCCATCGGGCGGACGGCGTGGCTGCGGTGCTCGGCGGGGTCCAGGACCAGGCCGAGCAGCTGCTCGTCGTCCAGCGTGCCGCCGTCGAAGACCACGCCCACCTTGAACGGCCACCCGCCGGTCGGCGGCACGAAGAGCAGTGCCAGCAGCGGCGGCACCGGATGCGCGGGGAGGGTCAGCCCGGTCTCCTCGAAGACCTCGCGGCGCGCGCACGCCCACGGCTCGCTGCCGGACTCCAGGTTGCCGCCGGCGAACTGCCAGACCTCGGGGTCGTAGACCGACTCCAGCAGCAGCGGACGGCCTTGCCGGTCGGTGAAGTGCACGGCGGCGAACAGGATCCCGTGCGGCAGCGTGCGCAGGAAGTCCGCCAGCGGCAGCTCGGCCAGGGGGACGTCGGCCGGCGTGGGGCGGGCCGGTGACAGGTCGGTCGGCTGCAGGTCGGTCACTCGGACTCCGATGTTCGGTGCGGTCACGACGCCGTGTCGACCTCGCCGTCGAGGTACACCCAGGCACCCTCGTGGCGGACGAAGCGGCTGTTCTCGCGCATCGTCCCCGACTCGCGACCCTCCCGGAAGGAGGCGCGGAACTCCACCGTGCCGCTCTGGTGGAACGGCCCGCCCTCCGCGCTCCCCAAGATCTCCAGGCGCTCCCAGCGCAGCTCCGGCGCGAAGTCCAGCGTGCGCGGCCGGGTGTCGGGGTGCCAGGTGCGCAGCAGGTAGGCCTCGTCGCGCACCGCGAAGGCCGAGTAGCGCGAGCGCATCAACTGCTCCGCGGTGCTCGCCGGGGCGAGACCCCGGTGCAGCCTGCCGCAGCAGTCGGCGTAGGCGGCCGGCAGCCCGCACGGGCAGTCGACCGGGAGGGCGGGGGCGGTGCGGCGGCTGGTGCGTCGGGACATGGCCCCATTCTGACGGGCCGTGTCCCGACGCGGGCGCGCGGGTCAGGGGAGCTGGAGCTGCTGGCCCGGGAAGATCAGGTCGGGGTTGGTGCCGACCACGCCGACGTTGCCCTGGTAGAGGCCGTCCCAGCCGTCCAGGTGGTGGGCGTAGGCGATCCGGGACAGGCTGTCGCCGCTCTGCACCGTGTAGGTGTGGTCGCCCGGGGCGCCGGTCGGGTCGGGTGCGGTGGGCGCGGCCGGGGCGGGGGCCGACGGGGCGGGCGCGCCCGGCGCGGTGGGCGCGGCGGTGGCGGTCGGCGCCGGGGTGGTGCCGGGGGCCGTCGGGCTCGGGCTGGCCGGGGCGGGGGTCGCCGACGCGGTCGGCTGGGCGGGCGCGGGGGTGGCGGGTGCCGGCGTCGCGGTGGTGGGCTGGGTCGGGCTCTGGGTGCCGGTCGGCGCCGCGGTGGTGGGCGTGCTGGGAGTGGCGGGCGTGGTCGGGGTGACGGGCGCCGCGGGGGTCAGGGCTCCCGGCGCGGTCGCGCAGTTGCCCCAGGCGGTCGGCCCGAGGTCCGACAGCATCTGCTCGGCCACCGCGATCTGCTGCTCCCGGGTGGCGTGCGAGGGCACCGAGGCGTACTGGTCGCCGCCGTAGGCCAGCCACTGGCGCAGGGTCAGGTGCAGGCCGCCGTAGTAGCCGTCCCCGGCGTCGGCGACCCAGTTGCCGGCGGTCTCGCACTGGGCCACCGCGTCCCACTGGGTGGGCTCGGCGGCGTGCGCGCCGGTGGCGGTGAGCAGGGGGAGTGCCAGGCCCGCGCCGACGACGGTCGCCGTGGCGACCGCCTTGTCGGCCTGGGTGGGGCGGCGGTGGCGGCCGGGGCCGGAAAACACCATGCAGATGTCCCTCTCCGCACGCCTGCGAGGTGAGCTGTCGGGTTCGGGCCCAGAGAGTGGTCGGCCCGGCCGTCCCGTGCGGGACGGCTTCACCCCTAGCCGTGGGAGACGGCGTCGAAACTGGGTCCCCCGCCCCTGCCCAGAGGAGTCGTCGTGGTCCCGGGGGCGCGGTGGGCAGGATTCGGCGTTCCGCGTTCGGGGGCCCGGTGCAGTCCGGGTTGCCAGGGAGACTAGACGGATCATCATTCCGATAACAAGCTCGCATCGCATACGTCACACCAGCATCACCGAAGTCGTGCAGGAGAACCGCACGCTCCCTCAGCTGCCGGGGGGTCTGCGGACGGTCCGCGCACGGCCGGTGGGCGTGCACGTGCGCCGAGCCACCGTGCCTCCGGGGGCGGAAGGCACGGGGACTCGGCGCCCGTGGTCCAGGAGCTTCTTGAGCTGTCCCCGAGCCTGGCAGGTTCGGGCCGGCAAATCAACAGGTGTGGATGTGATTGCCGTTCAGATTCACATCAGCGAAGACCGATTGGGCCGGACGGATGGTCGCCGGTGACCCGCACCGGCGCGGGTCACGGCCCGGGCCCGGGAGCTGGGGCAGCGTCAGCAGCGCTCCTGTCGTCCCGAGAGAGGCCGCGCAGCCATGGTGTCCCTGTCCGGGTCCACAAGCAGTAAGGGCCGTCACGCGCTGCGCCGGGAGGTGGGCCTGGTCGGCCTGCTCTGGGCCTCGGTGGGCGCGATCATCGGTTCGGGCTGGCTGTTCGGCGCCGAGAAGGCGGTCAAAGCGGCCGGCCCCGCGGCGCTGCTCTCCTGGGGCATCGGGGCGGTGGCCATCGTGCTGCTGGCCCTGGTGCACGCCGAGCTGGGCGGCCTGTTCCCGGTGGCGGGCGGCACCGCCCGCTACCCGCACTACGCCTTCGGCGGCTTCGCGGGGATGAGCTTCGGCTGGTTCACCTGGCTGCAGGCGGCCACCATCGCGCCGATCGAGGTGCAGGCGATGCTGGGCTACGCCCGCCACTGGCACTGGGCGGACGGCTTCCAGAAGCACGACGGCACGCTGACCGCCTCCGGCTTCGCGGTGGCCGCCGCGCTGCTCGCGCTCTTCGTCGCCATCAACTTCCTGGGCGTCAAGTGGCTGGCCCACACCAACAGCGCCGCGACCTGGTGGAAGGTGGCGATCCCGGTGCTGACCATCGTGGTGCTGGGCGTCAAGGAGTTCCACGGCAGCAACTTCACCTCGCACGGCTTCGCGCCGTTCGGCGCCCGCGGGGTGCTCTCCGCGATCAGCACCAGCGGGGTGATCTTCGCGCTGCTCGGCTTCGAGCAGGCCATCCAGTGGGCCGGCGAGAGCACCCACCCGCGCCGCGACATCCCGCGCGCGGTGCTCGGCTCGGTGCTGATCGGCAGCGTGATCTACCTGCTGCTCCAGGTGGTCTTCATCGGGGCGCTGCCGGTGTCCAGCTTCGCCAACGGCTGGGGCGCGCTGGACTACCCGGGGATCAGCGGCCCGTTCGCCGGACTGGCCTCACTGATCGGCCTGGGCTGGCTGGCCACCGTGCTCTACATCGACGCGATCATCTCGCCCGCCGGCACCGGCCTGATCTACACCACCTCCAGCTCCCGGATCACCTACGGCCTGAGCCGCAACGGCTACGCGCCCGACGCGCTGCAGAGCACCGACCGGCGCGCGGTGCCCTGGGCCGGCCTGCTGATCGCCTTCGTGGCGGGCGTGCTCTGCTTCCTGCCGTTCCCCAGCTGGCAGCGGCTGGTCAGCTTCATCACCTCGGCGGTGGTGCTGATGTACGCCGGGGCGCCGCTGGCCTTCGGGGTCCTGCGCAAGCGGTTCCCGACCCTGGAGCGGCCCTACCGGCTGCCCGCCGGCGAGGTGATCTCCCCGCTCGCCTTCGTGGTGGCGGGCCTGGTCATCTACTGGTCCGGCTGGGACACCCTGTGGCGGCTCGGCGCCTCGATCCTGCTCGGCTACCTGCTGCTCGGCTCCTACGCCTGGTACGCGCGGGCCAAGGGGCTGCCCAACGCGCCCCGGATGGACTTCCGGGCCGGGCAGTGGCTGCCGGTCTACCTGGTCGGCATGGGGGTGATCTCCTGGCAGGGCCAGTTCGGTGTCGGGGCCACCAAGAACCTGGGCCTGTGGTGGGACATCGGGCTGGTCTCCGTCTTCTCGCTGGCCATCTACTACTGGGCGCTGGCGGTGGCGCTGCCGGTCGAGGAGATCGAGCGGAACATCTCCGACGTCGAGGTGCTGGACGCCGGCGGGCACTGACCGGCGCGTGAAGTTGGCCGCGGCCCGGAGCGCCGCGGCGGCGGCGGACGGCCGGTCGGTACAGGATGGTCGCAGGTAGACCGGGCGAGGTGGACGACTTTGGACGACTCCCGCTTCCCGTTCCTCGACGGCGTGGCAGGGGTGCTGGTCGACGGCGGTGGCAGGATCCTGGACTGCACGGCCGCGGCCGAGCGGGTGCTGGCGCTGCCCGCGACCGCGCTGCGCGGGCGGCCGGTGCGCGAGCTGCTGGCGGGCCCCGCCGAGGGCGGCCGGGACGGCGAGCCCGGGCCGGGGGCCGGCTGGCTCGGCCGGGCCACCGTGCGCACCGGCGACGGGCAGGTGGTGGACGTCGAGCTGCGGGTGCTGACGCTGCGCGCGGCAGCCCCCGGGGACCGCTCGGCGGCCCGGTTCGTGGTGCTCGGCGCACCCGGCGAGACCGCCGACCGCTGGCAGCAGGACCAGGCGTTCTCCCGCGAGCTGTTCCTGCAGGACCGGTTCGGGCTGGCGGTCTTCGACGAGGAGCTCAACCTGGTGCGGACCAACGCGCACCTGCTGCCGTACTCCGGCATCCCCACCGACCTGCGCGGCACCAGCCTGCGCGACCTGCTGCAGCCGGTGGACGCCGAGGCGGTCGAGGCGCACCTGCGCGAGGTGCTGCGGACCGGGCAGCCGCTGGTGCTGGCCGAGGAGCTCGCGCGCACCGTGGTCGACCCGCGCAGCGGGCGGATGCTGGCGATCTCCGCGTTCCGGTTGCAGGACCCGGAGGGCCGGGTGATCGGCGTGACCGCGCTGTTCAGCGACATCACCGAGCAGTACCTGGCCCGCCGACGGCTCGCCCTGCTGCACGAGGCCACCGCCGCGGCCGCCCACTCGCTCTCGGTCGGCGAGAGCGCGCAGCACCTGGCCGCCGTGCTGGCCCAGGGCTTCGCGGACGCCGCCGTGGTGGAGCTGGCCGCCGCCGTCTTCACCGGCGGGGAGCCGCTGCCGGACGCCGACGGCCGGCTGCTGCTGCGCCGCACCGGGGTGGCCGGCCCGCCCGAGGCGGTGCCCGCCGCCGGGGACACCGTGCTGGTCGGCGCGGAGGGCGACACCGAACCCGAGGACCCGGTCGACGCCTGGAGCATCCGGGTGCCGCTGGTGGCCCGGGGCGTGCTGCTCGGCCGGATCTGGGTGCGGCGGGACCGTTGGAAGGACGCGTACGAGGAGGACGACCGGGTGCTGATGCGGGAGATCGCCTCCCGTGCCGCGCTGGCCCTGGACAACGCGCGCCGCTACACCCGCGAGCACCGGGCCGCGATCGGTCTGCAGCGCAGCCTGCTGCCCCCGGCGGTCAGCTCGGTGGCGGCGGTCACCACGGCCAGCGTCTACCTGCCCACGGACACCGCGGGCGGGGTGGGCGGGGACTGGTTCGACGTCATCCCGCTCTCCTCGGCCCGGGTGGCGCTGGTGGTGGGCGACGTCACCGGGCACGGCCTGCACGCCTCCGCCACCATGGGCCGGCTGCGCACGGCGGTGCGCACCCTGGCCGACCTGGAGCTGGAGCCCGAGGAACTGCTGGTCCACCTGGACGACCTGGTGGCCCAGTTGCTGGTGGAGTCGGCCCTGGTGGCGGACATCGACGAGGAGGCCCAGTTCGCGGTGGGCGAGACCGCGGCCGACCTGCCGCAGGGCACCGAGCCGGTCACCTTCGGCGGCACCTGCCTGTACGCGGTCTACGACCCGGTCGCCCGGGTCTGCACGGTGGCCAGTGCGGGCCACCCGCCGCCGGCCGTCGCGCGCCCGGACGGCAGCGCCGACTTCCTGCCGGTGGTGCCCGGGCCGCCGCTCGGGGTCGGTGGGCTGCCGTTCGAGTCGGCCCGGGTGGAGCTGCCGCCCGGGAGCGTGCTGGCGCTCTACACGGACGGCTTGATCGAGCGCGGCGAGGGGGACATCGACGCGGGCATGGCGGAGCTGTTGCGCCGGCTCGCCGTGGTGGCGGGGGAGGAGCAGCCGCTGCGGGAGGCGGGGCAGCAACTGGTGGCCGGTCTGCCGCCGACCCGCCTGCACGACGACGTGACGCTGCTGCTGGCCCGGACCAAGGCGGTGCCGGCCGACGACACGGCGGTCTGGTCGGTGGATCCGGAGCCGGCCGCGGTGGGCCGGATCCGGGAGGCGGCGACGGCGACGCTGGTCGAGTGGGGCCTGGCCGACCTGACCTTCACCACCGAGCTGGTCCTCTCCGAGCTGGTGACCAACGCGATCCGGTACGCGGGCGGGCCGGTGACGGTGCGGCTGATCCGGGCCGACACGCTGACCTGCGAGGTCTCGGACGGCAGCGCCACCCAGCCCCGGATGCGGCGGGCCCGGCTGACGGACGAGGGCGGGCGCGGTCTGTACCTGGTCGCGCAGCTGACCAACCGCTGGGGGAGCCGGTACACGCCGGCGGGGAAGACGATCTGGACGGAGCAGGAGCTGCCGCCGGGGTGAGGCGCGCCCGGGGCGGGGCTGCCGATGCCGGGCCCCGGGCAGGAGCAGTCCCCGGTAGGTCGGGGATCGGTCCTGCGCGTCCCTGCCGTCGCTCGGGAGCGTGCTGTCGATCCGGCCTGCCGGGGGCCTGGCCAGGCCTTCGACATGGGAGTCGCTCGGACGGACGGTGAACGTCTCCACCGGCGGTGCGGCCCTCGCCTCTGTCTGGTGTACCTGTCAGTCTAACTCCGAAACCGCCGGTCAGCGGCGGTGTCCCGGGGATTTCTGCACCGGCTGCGTCAGAACGTCCAGCGGGTCGGCGTGCCCGTGAAGTCCTCGTCGGAGAGCGCGAAGACGGAGTCCGGGACGACCCGGAAGGTGGCGTTGACCGCCGGGTCGAGGAAGTCCGCGGCGTAGGCGGTCGCGTACTTCTCGTTGAGCGCGGCCAGGAAGTCCGCGATCGCCGGCGCCTCGGTGACCACCCCGGCCGTACCGTCGAGCACCACCGGGTGGTGGGCGTCGTCGGTGGCCACCGTGCAGGCCGGACCGGCGGCCAGGTTGCGGTACTTGCGCGACTGCACGCTGCTGCTGAACCAGAGCGCCTCGCGCAGCCAGACGCCCCAGACCGGCATCAGGTGCGGGCGCCCGTCCGGGCGCACGGTGGCGACCCAGTACTCGTGCGAGTCGGCGAGCCTGCGCTCGGCCCAGAACCAGGGCAGCAGTCCGCTGCCGCCGTCCGCCGGGAGGATCCCGTACCCCGGCATGTGCGGTCGGGCGCTGCGGCGCGGCGGCACGGGGTCATCCGGCCGGGCTCGGGGCCGGGGAGGCGGACGCCATCGGTCAGTTGCCGCCCATCGCGGCCTTGGCGCGGGCCGCCATCTCGGCGGCCGGCACGTCCTCGACGTGGGTGGCGACGCTCCACCGGTGGCCCCACGGGTCCTCGAAGCTGCCGGTCCGGTCGCCATAGAACTGGTCGTTCACCGGCCGCAGTTCCTTCGCCCCCGCGGCCAGTGCCCGGGCGAAGACCGCGTCGACGTCCGGCACGTAGACGTTGAGCAGCACCGGGGAGCCGCCGACCCGCTTGGGGCCCACGGCGCCCGCCTCGGGGAATTCGTCGGCGATCATCACCACCGAGTCGCCCAGCTGCAGTTCGGCGTGCCCGATCCGGCCGTCCGGGCCGGTCATCCGGTCGCCGCGCTGCTGCAGCCCGATCACCGAGGCGTAGAACTCGATCGCCGCGGCGGCCCCGTCCACGAAGAGGTAGGGCGAGACGCGCGGGTAGCCGGCCGGGATCGGCTCGACGTCGGGCATGCTGACTCCTGACCGCTGGCTGGGACCGCCGGGACGGGCCAAGCCTGGCACGGGAGCTGACGGATCGTCGGGCGCCGCGCCGTCAGCCGCCGGGGCGTCAGTTCCCCTGTCGGGCCGGGGCCGGGCCGGCGGACAGGCTCAGCGCCTCCGCGACGATCGCGTCCAGCCGGGCGTGGTGCGCGCCGCGCCAGTAGACCTGCTCGCAGTCCGCGCACTGGGCGAACACGTCGTAGGAGCGCTCGGTGCCGTCCGCCAGCCGCTCCTGCACCGCCGCCTTGTCGGCGGCGCGCAGCGTCCCGTTGCAGGCGGTGCACCTGGTCCACGGTGCCAGCGGCGGGGCGAACCGGGAGAGCACGTCGCGCAGCTGCTCGGCCGGGCGGTGGCTGTACACGTAGGCGCCGGCCCACAGCTCGCGCCGGTGCAGCAGCCCCCGGTCGCGGGAGAGCATCACCCGCTGCTCGGCGGCCGAGCGGGCGGCCAGGGCGGCGTCGCCGATGTCGAGGTTCTCGTAGGCCGCGTCCACCCCGAGCAGCCGCAGCCGGCGGGCGAGGGTGCCCAGGTGCACGTCGAGCAGGAACCGGGCGGGCCCGGCCAGCGCCTGCGGCCTGGCCACCGGGCGCACCGTGACGGACTCGCCCTGCGCGGGGATGTGCCCGTTGCGCACCGGCCGCCCGTCCACCAGCAGTTCGCCGACCTCGGTGAGCGGCACGCCGAGCGACTCGACCACGTGCCCGAGGGTGGACACCCCGTCCACCTTCACCCGGGCCCCCGCCACCCGCTTCGCGGCGGCGACGAACACCTGCAGCTCGGGTGCGAAGCCGATCTCGATCTCCGGTCTGTCCACGGTGCTGTCCACCCGGCCAGCATGCCAGGGCCGGGCGGCCGGTATCCAGCGGGTTTCGACCGGTCAGCCACCCGTCGGAAAGAGTTCACCACCCGTGCGCCCACCCTCGACACCGCCCGTCCCGTCCCACGTCCGCGCCGGGCGCGCCGGTGAACGGGGCGTGCGCGGGTCTGACGGCCCGTCGGCCTAGCATCGCCCGTATGCGGACGGTGATTGCGGGTGGCCACGGGCAGATCGCGTTGCGGTTGGAGCGGGTGCTGAGCGGGCGGGGGGAGCAGGCGGTCGGGATCGTTCGGCGGGAGGGGCAGGTCGCGGACCTGCGGGCGGTCGGGGCCGAGGCGGTGGTGTGCGATCTGGAGGCGGCCACCGTGGCGGAGGTGGCGCGGCACCTGGCGGGGGCGGACGCGGCGGTGTTCGCGGCCGGGGCCGGGTCGGGGAGCGGGGCCGAGCGCAAGGACAGCGTGGACCGGGGCGCCTGTGCGCTGTTCGCCGACGCGGCGGAGGCGGCCGGGGTGCGGCGGTTCCTGGTGGTGTCCTCGATGGGGGCCGATCCCGCGGCTCCGGACGGGGCGGACCCCGTGTTCGGCGCGTACCTGCGGGCCAAGGGGGCGGCCGACGCGGACGTGCGGGCGCGGACCGGGCTGGACTGGACGGTGCTGCGCCCGGGTCGGCTGACCGACGAGACCGGCACCGGGTTGGTCCGGCTGGCCGAGCGGACCGGGCGGGGCGCGGTGAGCCGGGACGACGTGGCCGCCGTGCTGGCCGCGCTGCTGGGCGAGCCGGGGACGGCGGGGCGGACCCTGGAGCTGGTCGCCGGGGACGCTCCGGTGGCCGAAGCCGTGCGGGCGGGCCCCCCCCCCGGCGGCCCCGGCGGCCCCCCCCCCCCCCGGCGGGGGGGCCGGGCGGGATGCCGCCAAACCGCAAACAAGGGGGATGCCGCCGGGGGTG
>NZ_JBHYKG010000312.1:0-9732 GCF_042741245.1 Kitasatospora sp. NPDC058965 | reverse complement strand
CTCACGACCCATCCCCACCCGCTGCGACCCCTGCCCCGTGAACAGGAACGCCGTCGCCCCAGCCAACTGCGCAGACCCGTGGACCACGCCGGACGCCCGCTCCCCCGCCGCGAAGGCGGCGAGCGAGCCGAGCAGTTCCTCGCGGGTCCGGCCGACCGCGACCGCGCGGTGCTCCAACCGCGAACGCCGGGTGGCCAGTGAGAACGCCACGTCCAGCGGCGCCTGCTCCAGGTCCGTCAGTTCGGCCACCAGCCGGGCCGCCTGGGCCCGAAGCGCCTCCGGCGTCTTGCCGGAGAGCACCCACGGCACCGTCACCGGCGCGGCCTGGACCGCCGGTGCGGCGACCTCGGCGGGCGCCTGCTCGATGATCACGTGCGCGTTGGTACCACTGATGCCGAAGGACGAGACGCCCGCGCGTCGCGGCCGCCCCAGGTCCGGCCAGGCGCGCGACTCGGTGAGCAGTTCGATGTTGCCCGCCGCCCAGTCGACGTGCGGGGTCGGCTCGTCCACGTGCAGCGTCTTCGGCAGCACCGCGTGCCGGATGGCCTCGACCACCTTGATGATCCCGGCCACGCCCGCCGCCGCCTGGGTGTGCCCCATGTTCGACTTGATCGAGCCGAGCAGCAGCGGCTGGTCCGCCGGACGGTCCTGGCCGTAGGTGGCCAGCAGGGCCTGGGCCTCGATCGGGTCACCGAGCGTGGTCCCGGTGCCGTGCGCCTCCACCAGGTCGACCTGGTCCACCGTCAGGCCCGCGTTGGCCAGCGCCTGCCGGATCACCCGCCGCTGCGACGGGCCGTTCGGCGCGGTCAGCCCGTTCGAGGCACCGTCCTGGTTGACCGCGGTGCCCTTCACGATGGCCAGCACCGGGTGACCGTTGCGCCGGGCGTCCGAGAGGCGCTCGACCAGCAGCATGCCGACGCCCTCGCCCCAGGCCGTGCCGTCGGTGGCGGCGGCGAAGGACTTGGCCCGGCCGTCGTGCGCCAGCCCCTTCTGGCGGCTGAACTCCACGAAGACCTCGGGCGTGGCCATCACGGCGACACCGCCGGCCAGCGCGAGCGAGCACTCACCGCTGCGCAGCGCCTGCACCGCCAGGTGCAGGCCGACCAGCGAGGAGGAGCAGGCGGTGTCGATGGTGACCGCCGGGCCCTCCAGGCCGAAGACGTAGGAGATCCGGCCAGAGGCGATGGCGCCGGTGCTGCTGTTGGCCGCGTAGTCGTGGTACATCATCCCGGCGAACACACCGGTGTTGGAGCCCTTCAGGGTCACCGGGTCGATGCCGGCGCGCTCGAAGGCCTCCCAGGACGCCTCCAGCAGCAGGCGCTGCTGCGGGTCCATGATCAGTGCCTCGTTCGGCGAGATCCCGAAGAAGGCCGGGTCGAACTCCGCCGCGTCGTGCAGGAATCCGCCGCTCTTGGTGTAGCTGGTGTTCGGCCGCTCGGCGGTCGGGTCGAAGAGCCGGTCCAGGTCCCAGCCGCGGTCGGTCGGGAACTCGCTGATCGCGTCCACCCCGTCGGCCACCAACTGCCACAGGCTCTCCGGCGAGGTGATCCCACCCGGGTAGCGGCAGGCCATGCCGACGATGGCGATCGGCTCGTCGCCGTTCACCGTGGTGGCCACCGTGGCGGCGGCCGCCTCGCCGGTGCCCCAGACCTCGTCGAGCAGGTAGCGGGCCAGCACGGCCGGGTTCGGGTAGTCGAAGACCAGGGTCGCGGGCAGCCGCATGCCGACCGCCTCGCCGAGGGCGTTGCGGAACTCGACGGCGCTCAGCGAGTCGAAGCCGACCTCGCTGAACGCGCGCTCCGGCTCGACCGCCCGGCCCGAGGCGAAGCCCAGCACCCGGGCCACCTCGTCCTGCACCAGTTCCAGCAGGGCAGCCGCTCGTTCGCTCTCGCCCAGGCCGGCCAGCCGGGTGCGCAGCGCGCCGGTGTCGGCCCGGTTGCCCGCGGTGCGCCGGCGCACCGCCGGGACCAGGCCGCGGAACAGGTCGGACAGGTCGTCGCCCTGGGCTCGCAGCGCGGCCAGGTCCAGGTTGACCGGGACCACGGCGGCGGGCTCGGAAGCCGCGGCCGCGTCGAAGAGCGCCAGGCCCTCCTCGGGCGCCAGCGCGATCATGCCGCCGCGGGAGAGCCGGGAGCGGTCCGAGCCGCCCAGCGAGCCCGCCATGCCGCCGTCCTGCGCCCACAGGCCCCAGGCCAGCGACTGGGCCGGCAGGCCGTTGGCCCGGCGGTGCACCGCGAGTGCGTCCAGGAAGGCGTTCGCGGCCGCGTAGTTGCCCTGGCCCGGCGCACCGAGCAGGCCGGCCGCGGAGGAGAAGAGCACGAACGCGGTGAGCTCCGCGTCCCGGGTCAGCTCGTGCAGGTTGAGCGCCGCGTCCACCTTCGGGCGGAGCACGTCGGCCAACCGCTCGGGGGTGAGCGAGCCGATCACGCCGTCGTCCAGCACGCCCGCGACGTGCACCACGGCGCTCGGCGCGGTCTCGGCCAGTAGCTCCGCGACGGCCTGACGGTCCGTCACGTCACAGGAGACCACCCGTACCGCGGCGCCCAGCTCGGTCAGCTCGTCGGCCCCGGTGGCGGCCGGGCCCCGCCGGCTGACCAGGACCAGCTCGCGCACCCCGTGCGCGGTGACCAGGTGGCGGGCCAGCAGCCTTCCCAGGGTGCCGGTGGCGCCGGTCACCAGCACCGGGCCCTCGCCGAACTCGGCGGCGGGCACCGTCTCCTCGGTGGGGACCGGCACCCGGACCAGGCGCGGCGCGTGCACCACTCCGGCCCGGACGGCCACCTGGGACTCACCGGCCGCCACGAGGGCGGCCACGTCCAGCGCGGAGACGGCGTCGAGGTCGGCCAGCACCAGTCGGCCGGGGTTCTCCGAGTTGGCCGAGCGGACCAGGCCGGCGACCGCGGCGGCGGCCAGGTCGGTGAGGTCCTCACCGGGCAGGGCGACGGCGCCGCGGGTCACCACCAGCAGGCGGGAGTCGGCCAACCGGTCCTCGGCCAGCCAGCCCTGCACCGCGGCCAGCGCCTCGGCGGTGGCCCGGTGCACCTCGGCGGCGGTGCTGCCGCCGGTCACCTGGAGCACCACCACCTCGGGGGTCGCGGTGCCCAGGTCGCGCCAGTCCGCGGAGCTCACGGCCGGGGCCTGACCGACCGTCAGCGGAGTCCAGGCGGTCTCGAACAGCGCGTCGTGGAAGCGGGCCCGGGCGGCCGCCAGCTGACCGGTGTCCACCGGACGCAGCACCAGCGAGCCGATCGTGGCCACCGGCCGACCGGCCGGGTCGCAGACCGCCAGGGTGACGGTGCCCTCGCCCTTGGGGGTGAGCCGGACCCGGACCGCCGAGGCGCCGGTGGCGTGCAGCTGCACGCCGGACCAGGCGAACGGCAGCACCGCCTGCTCGCCGATCGCGCCGGTGAAGGCGACCGCGTGCAGTGAAGCGTCCAGCAACGCCGGGTGCAGGCCCATCCGCTGGGCGTGCGGGTGCGCGGACTCCGGCAGCGCCACTTCGGCGTAGACCGCGCCGTCCAGCGTCCAGGCGGCGCGCAGGCCCTGGAAGACAGGGCCGTAGCCGAGGCCGGTGGCGGCCAGGGTCGGGTAGAAGTCGGCCAGCTCGACCGGCACGGCGCCGGCCGGCGGCCAGGCGGTCAGCTCGGTGCCGGTGGCGCCGGTGGGTGCGGCAGCCAGCAGGCCGGTGACGTGCAGGGTCCACGGCTGTTCGGCGGGCGCGTCCTGTGCGCGGGAGTAGATGGTCAGCGGACGGGCCCGGGTGGCGTCCGGGGCGCCGACCACCACCTGGAGCTGGACCGCGCCTCGCTCGGGCAGCAGCAGCGGGGCCTGCAGGGTCAACTCCTCCAGCAGGTCGCAGCCGACCTGGTCGCCGGCCCGCACGGCCAGCTCGACGAAGCCGGTGCCCGGGAAGATCACCGCGCCGCCCACCGCGTGGTCGGCCAGCCACGGGTGGGTGGCCACCGACAGGCGGCCGGTCAGCACGGCACCGTCGGAGTCGGCGAGCGCGACGGCGGCGCCGAGCAGCAGGTGGTCGGTGGCGTCCAGGCCCGCGGAGGTGACGTCGCTGCTGCCGAGTTCGGCGTCCAGCCAGTAGCGGCGGTGCTCGAAGGCGTAGGTGGGCAGCTCGACCCGCCGGGCGCCGCGCCCGGCGAAGAAGGCGCGCCAGTCCACCGGCACGCCGACGGCGTGCAGTTGGGCCAGGGCGGTGACGGCGGTGGCCGTCTCCTCGCGGTCGCGACGGGTGGTGGCGACGAAGGTCAGCGCCGGGTCGTCCAGGCGCAGCGGGGTCAGCGCGGCGTCCGGGCCGACCTCCAGGAACCTGGTCACACCGTTCGCGGCCAACTGCTCCAGCGCGTCGGCGAAGCGGACGGTGCCGCGGACGTGGTGCACCCAGTAGTCGACCGAGGCGACGTCGTTGACCAGCGCGATGGTCGGCCGGTTGATGGTCAGCCCGGCGACCACCGCGCGGAACTCGTCCAGCATCGGGTCCATCAGCGAGGAGTGGAAGGCGTGGGAGACCGTCAGGCGCTTGGTCCGACGGTCGGCGAACTGCTCCGCGACCCGGTCGATCTCCGCCTCCGGACCGGACAGCACCACCGCACGCGCACCGTTCACCGCCGCAATGTCCACCCCGAGACCGGAGACCTCCTCCTCCGTGGCCTCCACGGCGAGCATCGCGCCACCCGCCGGCAACGCCTGCATCAACCGACCGCGCTCGGTGACCAGCTTCGCCGCATCCGCCAGCGAGAAGACACCGGCCACGTGCGCCGCAGCGATCTCACCGATCGAGTGCCCGGCCAGATAGTCCGGCCTCACACCCCACGACTCCAGCAAATGGAACAGCGCCACCTCGAACGCGAAGATCGCCGGCTGAGCGAACTCCGTCCGGTTCAGCAACTCCGCATCGTCCAACGGCAGCTCCATCCCGATCGCCGCCGCCACCTCCGCCCACGCCGCCGCGAACACCGGGAACGCCGCCGCCAACTCACGACCCATCCCCACACGCTGCGACCCCTGCCCCGTGAACAGGAACGCCGTCAGCCCACCGCCGACCGTGCCGCGCACCGCGCCGGCGGCCGGGCGGCCCTCGGCGAGCGCGTCCAGGGCCTCCAGGGTGGCGGTCCGGTCGCCGCCCAGCAGCACCGCGCGGTGGTCCAGCGCGGCCCGGCCGGTGGCCAGCGAGTAGCCGAGGTCCAGCAGGTCGACCGTCTCGTCCGCGCGCAGCCGCTCGGCCAGCCGCGCCGCCTGTCCGGCCAGCGCCTCGGGAGTGCGGCCGCCCAGCGGCAGCGGCAGCGCCGCGGGGCGCACCGGCGCGGTGAGCTCGGCCGCCGCGGCGGGCTCCGCCACCGGCGCCTCTTCGATGATCACGTGCGCGTTGGTCCCGCTGACGCCGAAGGAGGAGACGCCGGCCCGACGGGCCTGCTCCCCGTTCCGCTCCCAGGCGCGGGCCTCGGTGAGCAGCTTGACCTGCCCGGCCGTCCAGTCCACCTGGGACGACGGCCGGTCCACGTGCAGGGTCTGCGGCAGCACCTCGTGTTGCAGCGCCTGGACCATCTTGATGATCCCGGCCACGCCTGCGGCGGCCTGGGCGTGCCCGATGTTCGACTTGAACGAGCCGAGCCAGAGCGGCCGTTCGGGCGAGCGGTCCTGGCCGTAGGTGGCCAGCAGGGCCTGGGCCTCGATCGGGTCGCCCAGCACCGTGCCGGTGCCGTGCCCCTCCACCACGTCGATCTGATGGGTCGTCAACTGGCTGTCCGCCAGCGCGGCCCGGATCACCCGCTGCTGGGCCGGGCCGTTCGGCGCGGTCAGCCCGTTGGAGGCGCCGTCCTGGTTGATCGCCGAACCCCGCACGACGGCGAGCACGGGGTGCCCGTTGCGCCGCGCGTCCGACAGCCGCTCGACCAGCAGCACACCCGCGCCCTCGGCCCAACTGGTGCCGTCGGCGGCCTCGGCGAAGGCCTTGATCCGGCCGTCGGCGGCCAGGCCCTTCTGCCGGCTGAACGCGATGAACGGACCGGGAGTGGACATCACCATCACACCGCCGGCCAGCGCCAGGGTGCACTCGCGGCGGCGCAGCGCCTGGGCGGCCAGGTGCAGGGCGACCAGCGAGGAGGAGCAGGCGGTGTCCACCGTGACGGCCGGGCCCTCCAGTCCCAGGGTGTAGGAGACCCGGCCGGCGATCACTGCCGACGCGGTGGCGGTGGCCCGGTAGGCCTCGGCCGCCTCGGGGGCCTCGTCCAGCACGCTGGCGTAGTCCTGGATGCCGGAGCCGGTGAAGACGCCGACCGGCGCACCGCGCAGCGAGTCCGGGTCCAGCCCGGCCCGCTCCAGGGCCTCCCAGGAGACCTCCAGCATCAGCCGCTGCTGCGGGTCCATCGCCGCGGCCTCGCGGGGCGAGATGCCGAACAGCACCGGGTCGAACTGGCCCACCTCGTGGACGAATCCGCCGTGGCTGACGTAACTGGTGCCGGTGGCGTCGGAGTCGGCGTCCAGCAGCGAGTCCAGCGGCCAGCCGCGGTCGGTGGGGAAGGGCGAGACGGCGTCCACGCCGTCCGCGACCACCCGCCACAGGTCCTCCGGCGACTGGATGCCGCCCGGGTAACGGCAGGCCATCGCCACGATCGCGATCGGCTCCTGGTCCCCGGCCTCGACCTCCTGCAGCCGCCGCCGGGTCTGGGCCAGGTCGGCGGTGACCCGCTTGAGGTAGTCGAGGAGCTTGCCGTCGTCGTTCGCCATCTCACAGCATCCTTTTAGTTCCGTTGGCCGAACAGAGTGCGGGACCAGTCACGTGCCGGGTCAGGCGAGTCCGAGCTCTTTGTCGATGAAGTCGAAGAGGTCGTCGGCGCTGGCGGCTTCGAGTTGCTCGCCGACGTCGCTGCCGTTGGCGGCGCCGATCGCCTCGTTCAGGCGGCCGAGCAGCGCCTGCAGCCGGGACGGGATCCGGTGCCGGTCCAGCTCGGCCGGGTCCAGCGCGGTCACCGCCTCCTCCAGCCGGTCGAGTTCGGCCAGCAGGGCGAGGGGCGAGGAGCCGGCGCCGCCCGGGCAGAGCTCGGCGCGCAGGTACTCGGCCAGGGCCTGCGGGGTGGCGTAGTCGAAGACCAGGGTGGCCGGCTGCTTGCGGCCCACGGCCGCGCTCAGCCGCTTGCCGAAGTCCGCGGCCGCGACCGAGTCGAAGCCGAGGTCCTCGAAGGCGCGGGTCGGGTCCACGGCGCCGCCGTTCTCGTAGCCGAGCACTCCGGCCACCTCGGCCCGCACGATGTCCAGCACCGCGCGGGACTGCTCGGCCTCGGGCAGGCCGGCCAGGCGGTCGGCCAGCGAGGTGGACGAGGGGGCGGACTCGTCCGCCGCGAGCGCGGCCCGGACCTCGGGCAGTGCGTCCAGCAGCGGGCGCGGGCGGGCCATGGTGTAGGTCGGGGCGAACCGGGGCCAGTCGAAGTCGGCCACCACCAGGTGGCTCTCGTCCCGCACCAGCGCCTGGCGCAGCGCGTCCAGCGCCAGGTCGGGGGCCATCGCGGGGGCGCCGATCCGCTCCAGCATCGCGCGCAGCTCCGGACCGACCATGCCGCCGTCCCAGGAGCTCCAGGCGATGGCGGTGGCGGTCAGGCCGCGCGCCCGGCGCTGGTGGGCCAGCGCGTCCAGGTGGGCGTTGGCGCTGGCGTAGCCGCCCTGACCGGCGCTGCCCCAGACGGCCGCGCCGGAGGAGAAGAGCACGAAGGCGGCCAACTCGGTGTCGCCGAGCAGCTCGTCCAGGTGGCGGGCGCCCAGGATCTTGGCGTGGCCCACCTCGGCGAACTCGGACAGCGTCAACTCCTCGATCGGGGCGAGCCGCTGGGCCAGACCGGCGGCGTGCACCACCGCCGTCAGCGGCCGGTCGGCGGGGACCGCGGCGAGCAGCTCGGCGACCGCCGCGCGGTCCGCGACGTCGCACGCCGCCAGCGTCACCTCGGTGCCCGACTCCCGCAGTTCGGCGGCCAGCTCGGCGGCGCCCTCGGCGGCCGGGCCGCGCCGACTGGTCAGCACCAGGTGCTCGGCCCCCTGCTCGGCCAGCATCCGGGCCACGTGCGCGCCCAGGCCGCCGGTGCCGCCGGTGATCAGCGTGGTGCCGGTGGGGTGCCAGTCGGCCGGCTCGGTGCGCGGGTCGGCCGCAACCGGGTTCCGGACCAGTCGGCGGCCGAACACGCCCTGGGCGCGGACGGCCAGCTGGTCCTCGTCGTCAGTGGCCGCCAGCACGCCGGCCAGTCGGCGCAGCGCCGTTCCGTCCGGCTCGGCGGGGAGGTCGAGCAGGCCGCCCCAGTGCGCCGGCCGGTCCAGCGCCAGGCCGATGCCCAGGCCCCAGACCGCCGCCTGGTACGGGTGCACCAGCTCGGCGGAGCCGGCCACCGCGACGGCGCCGGTGGTCACCACCCAGAAGCGGGCGCCGACTTCGGCGTCCAGCACGGCCTGGGCCAGGGTCACCGTGGCGGCGCAGCCGAGCGAGAGGGCGGGGTGCTCGGGGTGCGGGCGGTCGTCCAGGGCGAGCAGCGAGAGCAGGCCGGCCGGCTGCTCTGCCGCCGCGGCCGCACGCAGTTGGTCGGCGACGGCGGCGCGGCCGGCAGTGGCCTCGACCGGCAACGACCGGACCGGGACACCCTGCTCGGCCAGGCCGGTCAGCACGGCCGCGACCAGCGGGTGCTCGGCCTGCTCGGCGGGGACCACGACCAACCAGCTGCTGGCCGGCGAGGCCGACTGACGGTCGGTCACCGGGTGCCACTCGATCCGGTACCGCCAGGAGTCCAGCTTGGCCTGGCGCTGACCGCGCCGGCGCCAGGCGGCGATCGCCGGGAGAACGGTGCCGGCCGCATCGGCGGTGACGCCGAGGCGCTCGGCCAGGGCGGCCGGGTCCTCCTGCTCCAGCGCCTGCCAGAGCGCGGTGTCCACCGGGTCGGCGTCGCCGGGCAGGACCGTGGGGGCAGCGGCCGGGGTGTGCTCCAGCCAGTAGTGGCGGCGCTGGAAGGCGTAGGTCGGCAGGTCGACCCGCCGGGCGCCGCGGCCGGCGAAGAAGGCGGCCCAGTCGACGTCGGCACCGTGCGCGTGCAGGGCGCCCACGCCGGCGAGCAGTTCGCGCACCTCGTCGCGGTCGCGGCGGGTGGTCGGGACGAAGAGCAGGGCGGGGTCGTCCAGGCCCATCGGGGTCAGTGCGGCGTCGGGGCCGACCTCCAGGAAACGGGTCACACCGTTGCCGGCCAGTGTGGTCAACGCGTCAGCGAACCGGACCGTGCCGCGTACATGGTTGACCCAGTAGTCCACCGACGCCACATCATTGACCAGAGGGATCAAGGGTTGATTAATCGTCAACCCATTGACCACCGCACGGAAGTCCTCAAGCATCGGATCCATCAATGACGAGTGGAACGCGTGCGACACCGTCAGGCGCTTCGTCCGACGGTCGGCGAACTGCTCCGCGACCCGGTCGATCTCCGCCTCCGGGCCGGACAGCACCACCGCACGCGGGCCGTTCACCGCTGCAATGTCGACACCGAGCCCGGTGACCTCCTCCTCCGTGGCCTCCACGGCGAGCATCGCGCCACCCGCCGGCAGTGCCTGCATCAACCGACCACGCTCGACCACCAGCTTCGCCGCATCCGCCAGCGAGAAGACCCCCGCCACGTGCGCCGCAGCGATCTCACCGATCGAGTGCCCGGCCAGATAGTCCGGCCTCACACCCCACGACTCCAGCAACCGGAACAGCGC
>NZ_JBHYKG010000311.1:0-9826 GCF_042741245.1 Kitasatospora sp. NPDC058965 | reverse complement strand
CCAGGGCGACCACCGAGAGCTGGCCCAGCGGGATGGTCCCGAACGCGAAGAAGTCGTCGATCGACGAGACCCGGGAGAGCAGTTCGCGCGGGATCCGGGTCTGCAGGGTGGTGTCGTAGAGCACCGACATCACCGCCGATCCGCTCCCGGCCAGGAAGACCGCCGCGCCGAGCCACCCCACCCCCGCCCCGGTCCCGAGCAGGACGAGCGGCAGTCCGGCGGGGACCAGCCCGCACAGCCCCACCAGCAGCGGCCGACCCGCCGTCCACCGCAGCATCAGCAGGCTGAACAGCAGCAGCCCGCCGGCCCGGACCCCCTGCACCGCGCCCCACGCGGGCGCCCCGATCCCGTGCCGGGCCAGGGTCGGCCCGAGCACCTGCCAGATGCCCATCTGCACCGCGTTCAGCACCGCGCAACTGCAGCTCACCGTCCACAGCCAGGGCAACGAGCGGAAGTACCCCCACCCCTCGCGCAGGTCGCGCGGCAGGCTGCCCCGCGCCCCGGTCGGCCGGGCGGGCAGGCGCACCGGCAGCAGGCAGAGCGCGGCCACCAGGAAGCTGGCCGCGTCCAGCGCGATCCCCCAACCGCCGCCGACGGTGGCCGCCAGCACGCCGGCCACGGCGGGCCCGACCAGCCGGGAGCCGTTGCGCACCGCGCCCAGCAGGGAGTTGGCCCGCTGCACCGCCGCGGCCGGCACCAGATCGGGCACGATGCCGCGCAGCGCGGGGGTGGTCAGCGCGTCCAGCGCACCGTTCAGGACCGCCGGCGGGAGCAGCAGCCACAGCGGCGCGCCGGTCAGCACCACGGCCGCGACCCCCGCCTGGCCCAGCCCCGCGCCGGCGTTGGACACCCGGAGCACCACCTCGCGCCGGTACCGGTCGGCCAGCCCGCCGCCCACGACCAGCAGTGCGACCATCGGCACCATCTCCGCGGCCAGCACGTACCCCAGCCAGTGCGGGTCGTCGGTGCGCCCGAGCACCGCGAAGGCCAGCGCCACCGGGGTCATCGCGCTGCCGAACCGGGAGACGGACTGCCCCGCGAAGAACCATCTGAACTGCCGCTCGCGCAGCGGCCCGGGGGTGGTGGGGGGCGGGAGCGCGTCGGCGGGAGGCACGAGGGGCGAGTCTGCCACCCGCCGCCCGGCGTCCGCAGCCGGATTTCCGGCCGGCCGGGCCCGCGTCGCCGGCCGGCCGGGCCCGGGTTCAGTAGCGCAGCACCGCCGCGATCGACTGGCGCTCGGCCAGCGTGCCGTCCGGCACGAAGCTCACCTCGCCGCCGGCCTGCAGGGTGCGCTCGACCACCTCGTCCACCACGTCCTCGCGGACCTCGCCGTCGGCGCCGGCCGTCCGGGCCGCCGGCGCCAGGTGGCCGTCGGAGACCACCACGGTGGCGCGGAAGTCCTCCTCCACCACCAGCTCCGCGACCCGGCCCGCGCCGACCGCCTCCCAGACCTCGTCCAGACCGGCGGCCAGCACCTTGCGCCCGGCCGCCTCGTCCAGCCGGGTGAGGACCGCCTCCTGACGCTGCGTCGCGTACGCCGCCCGGGCCGGCTCCAGCACCGGGGCGAGCGCACTGGCCGGCCCGTCGCCCAGCCCGCCCTTCTCCAGCCGGCCGGCCAGCGCCGAACGGGTGGTCAGCAGCGAGTCGAACAGGCTGACCGCCGCCGGCACCCCGACCAGGTAGACCGGGCGCGGGTCCCGCTTGAGCAGCCCGGTCAGCGCCGTGTCCACGTCGCGGAAGAACGTCCGGGTCTCCTCGGCGCGGTAGACGCTGGGCGTGTCGCCGATCTGCTCCTCGCGCTGCGGGTCGAACTTCTCGGGGTTGGCCGGCAGCTGCGGGAACCCGGCCAGCCGCGCCTGGGCCAGCTCCGGGCCGGTCCCGCTCCACAGCCGCACCTGGTGGGCCGCCAGCGTGAGCACCCAGTAGGGGGAGTGCACCGCACGGGCGGCGACCAGGTTGCGGGTCAGGAAGGTGTCCGAGAGCACCACCCGGCCCGGCACGGTGCGCGGGATCGACCAGACCTGGTGCTCGCCGGGCGCGGCGAACAGCAGCAGCCCGTCCAGCGCGTGCCGCAGGTCCACCTCGGCCGCCGCCTGGTCCAGCTGGGCCAGCACGTCGAGCCGGTCGGCGCGGGCCAGCGACTCGTCCGACTCGATCCGCCGGCGCGCCTCGCCGAGCAGGTTCTTCAGCCAGAGCGCGTCCTGCTCGTTCTCCGGCTCGCGCCGGTGGGTGGGCACGGCCACCGTGACGGCGGGCAGCGGGCGCGGGGCGGCCAGTTCGGCCAGCGCGGCGGGGGTGAGGTCGGTGACGTCCATGCAGGGTCCTCCTGGCGGTGCGGGTTCCGCTCCCACCCTCACCGGGCCGGCCGCCGCGCGCATCCCGAGCCGCCACCCGGACGGCGGCCGGTCGGCCCGGTCCGGAGCGCCGCCGGTCCCGGCCCCGGCCCTGCGTCAACGCCGATTGACGATGCGCCGGGGACGGGTCGTACGCCCACTACAGTGCCGGGCATGACTGTGACCGACGCGCGCCTCAGCCTGCGCGACCTCGCCCCCGACAGCTACCGGCAGCTGCTCCAGCTGGCCGGGACGGCCGAGCGGGCGGCGCTGGAGTCCGGGCTGGAACTGCCGCTGCTGGAGCTGGTGCGGATCCGCACCTCGCAGCTGAACGGCTGCGCCTTCTGCCTGGACCTGCACACCCGGGACGCCCGCCGGGCCGGTGAGACCGAGCAGCGGCTGTACGGCCTGAGCGCCTGGCGCGACAGCCCGCTGTTCGGCGCCCGCGAGCGCGCCGCCCTCTCGCTGGCCGAGTCGATCACCCTGCTGCCCCGGGCCGGCCTGCCGGACCAGGTGTACCGGGAGGCCGTCGAGGAGTTCGGCGAGGCTCAGCTGGCCCTGCTGATCTGGGTCACCACCGTGGTCAACGCGTTCAACCGGCTCTCCGTCAGCCAGCGGCTGGCGCCGACGGGCTGACGGGGGAACGGGGGAACGGGGGAACGGGGTAACGGGGGAACGGAGCAGGGCCGCGACGGTCCCCATCGAACCGTCGCGGCCCCTTCCCCAGCCGGTGGGCTACCGCTCCCCTTCAGTGGCCCCCGGGGTCATTTTCAGCAGGCGCCCTGGTCCGACCAGACCGCCCAGGAGGCGGGCGCCCCCGGCGTGGCACCGGTGGAGTACCAGGTCGACTTCCACTTGTGGCCGCCGTAGCTCACCACGTCGCCCGGCGCGTAGGAGGAGGTGGCGCTCCAGGCGGGCACGCCCGCGCAGCCGCCGCCACCGCCGCCACCGCTGACGGTCCAGGTGAAGCTGGTCGAGCCGGTGGCGCTGCCCGAGTCGGCGGTGACCGTGACGTTCGAGGTGCCCGCCGCGCTCGGGGTGCCGCTGATCAGGCCGGTGCCGGCGTCGATGCTCAGGCCGGCCGGCAGGCCGGTGGCCGAGTAGGTCAGCGCCTTGTTCAGCGTGTCGCTGGCCGAGACCTGCAGCGAGGCCGCGGTGCCCACCGTACCGGTCTGGTTGCCCGGGTTGGTCACGGTCACCGAGTCGGCGGGCGGCGCGGTGCGGATCGCCCAGGCGAAGGTGGCCGAGCCGGTCGCGGTGCCCGAACTGGCGGTCACCGTGGCCGTGTACTGCGCCGAGGTGGTCGGGGTGCCGGAGATCAGGCCGCTGGCGGCGTTGATCGACAGGCCCGCCGGCAGGCCGGTGGCCGAGTAGGTCAGCGTCTTGCCGGCCGAGTCGGTGGCCGTGACCGGCACCCGGATGGGCGTGCCGACGGTGTCGATCCGGGTCCCCGGGTTGGTCACCGTCACGGTCTCGCTGCTGGAGCTGCCGGGCAGGAAGCCCGAGACGCCGATCGGCGTGCCCCAGCCGGTCGGGCCGTCGTACCCCGCACCGGCGTTGCAGAAGTACGCGACCGAGCAGCTGCCGTTGTTGCCGACGGTCACGTCGTTGAAGCTGCTGGTGTGGTTGTACGGGTACTGGTTGGCCCGGTCGCCCGCGTTCGGCGCGCCGGCCAGGGCCCAGATCGAGGCGATGATCGGCGAGGAGGCCGAGGTGCCGCCGTAGACCGCCCAGCCGTTGCCGCCGTAGGTCTGGTAGACCGCGACGCCGGTGGCCGGGTCGGCGACCGCGGAGACGTCCGTCTCCATCCGCTTCGCGCAGCCGGTGTCGTGCTGCCAGCTGGGCTTGGCGATGTACGCCGAGCAGCCGGAGCCGGTGCCCTCGGAGGCGCTGGTGTTCCACACCGACTCGCTCCACCCGCGGGCGCTGGAGTCGCGCTTGAGCGCCGTGCCGCCGACCGCCGTCACGTACTGCGAGGTGGCCGGGAAGGAGGCGCCGGTGTTGGAGTCCCCGGCGCTGGCGGTGATCGCCACGCCCGGGTGGTTGAAGTACTGGGCGTCGGCCGAGCCGGTGCTGGAGTCCTCGGCGCCGCCGTAGCTGTTGGAGACGAACTTGGCGCCCTGGGCCACCGCCTGGTTGACGGCGGCACCGAGGTCGCCCATGTTCGCCGAGGCCGCCTCGACCAGCAGGATGTGGCAGTTGGGGCAGACCGCGCTGACCATGTCGACGTCGAGCGAGATCTCGCCGGCCCAGCCGCTGTCCGCGGTCGGGTAGTTGGAGCCGCCGTTCTCGTCGATCTTCCTGAAGCAGCCGTTCGCGGTGGTGCAGGCCGGCAGGCCGTACTGCGAGCGGTAGGACGCGAGGTCGGACTCGGCGTTCGGGTCGTCCATCGCGTCCACGATCGCCACCGTCTGACCGGAGCCGCCGGCCGACGGCAGCTGGTAGGCGGCGGCCAGGTCGGTCGGACCGTAACCGGACGGGGCGGCGTTCGGGGTCAGCGCGGCCGCGTGCAGGTCGGTGCGCTTGAGGGCCAGACAGGCGAACTCGCCGGGGTGACTGGGTGCGGCGCAGGAGCGGGCCACGGAGATGCCGCCCGGGGTCGTGGCGGCAGCGGCCGGGCCGGCGAGGGCGCCGCCGAGGGCGGTGACGAGCAGGCCGACGGTGGCGAGCGGAGCGAGGAGTGCGGACCGTCCAGGGTGTCCAGAATGGAGCATGGCCACTCGGACTCCTTTCCGACTTGGCCCCGGTGGGGGGCGGACCAAGGAGCTCGGCCGGGCGGGGTCGCCCGCGAGCAACGGACCGGCGGGATGTCGGGGTGTGGGGGTCGCATCCCGCCGTCGTCCAGCAGTGCAGCATTGACCGCAAAACGTAGCCGCACAGCCCCATACGGTCAATGAATCGAAGTCAGATACCCACCCTTGCCCTTGACTTGCAATGTCCAGGGTGGACCCTTGTCATGGCCCGCCGGCATCCCCGGGCAGCCCGGCCGCCGCCGTCAGACCGGCCCGGTCGCGCACCCCGTAGCGGCGGAACAGCCGGGTCAGGCTGCCCTCCACCGACTTGACCGAGACGTGCAGGGCGGCGGCGATCTGCCGGTTGGTGGCACCGGCCCGCACCTGCTGGACGATCTGGCGCTCCAGCTCGCTCGGTTCGGTCGCGGGCGCGTCCAGCCGGGCCAGCCGGCGCCGGGTGTGCGCCAGCCAGGGCAGGCAGTGCGCGGCGGCGAACGCCTCGGCGGCGGCCAGCAGTTCGCCGCGGGCCGCGGCGCGGCGCCGGGCCCGGCGCTCCAGCTCGCCCAGGGTCAGCTGGGCCCGGGCGAGCTCCAGCGGGTACGGGTGGGTGGACGGCAGCACGGCCCGCAACCGGTCGGCCGCACCGCGCGGATCGCCCGCTACCGCCGCCAGCACCGCCTCGGCCCGGTCCAGTCCCAGCGCCACCACCTGCCGGTCCAGCCTGGCCACCTCCCGCCGCGCCTCGCCCAGCACCCGGCGGGCCGCGCCCGGCTCCCCCGCCCAGGCCAGCGCCTCCGCCAGGTCGGCGTCCACCAGGAACAGCGCCGGGTCGGTGTATCCCAGGCCGCGCAGCAACTCGCGGCAGCCGCCCAGGTGTTCGGCGGCCTGCTGGTGGCGCTGGGCGAGCAGGTCGCAGCGCCCGCGCAGGCCCAGCGCATAGCCCGACCACTCGGCGTCGCCGGCTGCCCGGCCGCTGCTCAGCGCCGCGTCCGCCAGTTCCGCGGCCCGTTCGACGCGGCCGCCGTTCAACTCGGCGGCCGCGCTCAGCACCAGCCCGGAGGTCGGGGTCGGGCCCAGCTCGCGGCGCAGCCGACCGCCCAGCAGCCCTGCCTGGTGGGCCTGTTCGCACCGACCGGCGCGCTCGTGCACCGAGGCCACCAGGTGCAGCACGTGGCCCAGGTCGGTCAGCCGGCCGGCCCCCTCCACGTCGGCGCGCAGTTCGTTGACCGCCTCGATCGCCTCCGCCACCTCACCGCGGCGCAGCAGTTGGACCACCAGGCAGCAGCGGATCTGCACCAGCGCGGCGGTCAGCCCGCCGGAGCCGGCGGCCAGCACGGTGGCCCGGCGCAGCGCCGGGAGCACCCGCTCGGGGTGCAGCTGGATGTCGATCGGGGTGCGCAACGCGATCACCTCGATCTGCTGGTCCACCTCCCCCACCCGCTCCGCCTCGGCCAGCGCGGCCAGCCCGGCGCCGGTCCGGCCGGTGCTCAGCGCGTGCTCGCCACGGGCCAGTTGGACCGCCGCGCGGAGCCTGGGATCGGTGCCGGCGTCCCGCCAGGCGGCATCCAGCAGGGCCGGCACGCCGGACCGGTCGCTGCCGGCCAGCTCGATCAGCAGCAGCCGGGCGCCCACCCTGCTGGCCGGACCGCCGCCGAGCAGCACCGCCCGGCAGTCCTGCCGGGCCGGCTCGGCCTGCCCGGCGTCGTGCGCGTGCCGGGCCGCCGCCAGCCGGCGTTCGGCAGCCAGCGCCGGATCGTCCGGGGTGCGGTCGGCGGCCAGCCGGGAGAGCTCGGCGGCCCGCGCCGGGGCCCCGCGGTGCACCGCGATCCGGGCCGCCTCGGCCAACTCGGCGGCGAGCTCGGCGTGGCGGGCGGGGTTGGCCAGCGCGCGGTGCCGGGCCCGCTCCAACGGATCGTCCAGCACCTCGGCCAGGCGCGCGTGGCAGGCCCGCCGCTGCTCCTCCCCCGCGTCGGCGTACACGATCTCGCGCAACAGCGGGTGGGCGAAGCGCAGTTCCGACCCGGCACCGCCGGTGACCACGCCGGCGGACCGGGCCACCGCCAGCGCCCGCTCGCGCTCCGCCGGGTGCGGCAGGTACGGCCGGGCCACGGCGGCCAGGAACAGCAGCGCCTCGACGGCCTCGGCCGGCAGCACCGCCAGCCGGTCGGCGAGCAGTTCGCGCAGCCGGCGCGGCACCGGCAACGGCTGCTCCTCACCGAGCGGTTGGTCACACCGCCGGGCGGCCCGGGCCAACTCCAGGGCGTAGAAGGGGTTGCCGCCGCTGGCGATGCCGATCCGCCCGGAGAGCTGCTCCCCGAGGCCCGGGCCGAACCGGTCCCGGAGCAGCGTCCCGATCACCTCGGACGGCAGCGGGGCGACCACCAGCTCGGTGCGCGGCTCGGGCAACAGCTCGGCGCACCGGCTCTCCTCGCCGTCCGCCACCCGCTCGGCGGCGGCCACCCGCACCCGCTCCCCACCCAGCCGGCGCGCCGCGAAGGCGAGCACCTCACCACTGGCCGGGTCCAGACAGTGCACGTCGTCCAGCACCAGCAGCACCGGCTGCCGCTCGGCCAGCGCCCGCAGCAGTTCCAGCACCGCGACCCGGATCGCCAGTTGGTCGGTCACCCGGCCGTCCCCCGGCGCCCGCAGCAGCACCGCGTCCAGCACGGCGCGCAGGTGCGGGGCGATCAGCTCCCGCTCCGCCGCGGCCAGGTGACGGGCGAACAGGTCGTACAGTGCCAGGTGCGGCAGCGCCGCCTCGCCGGCCGACGAGTTGGCCCGCAGCACCAGGGCCCCCGACTGGGCCGCCTCCACCGCCAACTGATCGAGGACCACGGACTTGCCGATCCCGGCCGGCCCGGTCAGCAGCAGCCCGCCGCCGCCGTCCGCCAGCGCGGCCCGGCACCGGTCGAGCAGCTCCGCCCGGCCCAGCAGCGCCATCTCCTCCGCCATGCCGAGAGTCTCCCCCGACAACGCGCAATGGTCTAGTCCTTACCGGAGCCCGGGCGGTCGTCGATCCCCGGGGCCCGCCGCCCGGCAGAGTCCGCCGCCCCCTTGCTGTTAGGGGGCCGGTAGGGGTACAGCGCGCGCGGTGCGGCCCATACCGTCGAATTCACCTGAGGAATCTCCGATATTGGATCCTGGAGCAAGCATGACGGATCTCTCCCAGCCGGTGGAGACGACCGCGGCCGACACGCCGCGTCCGTTTCCGTTCACTCGGGGCTGCCCGTTCAGCCCGCCGGCCGAATACGCCGAACTGCGCGAGACCGAGCCGGTCTCCAAGGTGACGGTCAGTGTCAATGGCCGCGAGGCCTGGCTGCTCACCAAGTACGAGGACGTCCGCAAGGTGCTCGGCGACCGGACGATGAGCTCCGACATGCGCCTGGACGGCCACCCGATCCAGCTGCAGATCCCGGTCGAGCTGATCAAGATGGCGCCGCCGTCCCTCTTCAACATGGACCCGCCGGTCCACACCGCCCAGCGCCGTCTGCTGATGCCGGAGTTCACGGTCAAGCGGATCGAGTCGCTGCGCCCGCGGTTCCAGGAGATCGTGGACGAGTACCTCGACAAGCTGGTCGAGGCGGGCAAGGACGGCAACCCGGTCGACCTGGTGAAGGCGCTGGCCAACCCGGTGCCCTCGCTGATCCTCTGCGAGATGCTCGGGGTTCCGTTCGAGGACCACGACTTCTTCCGCAACTGGATCCAGAGCCTGCTCTCCAGCGCGACCACGCCGGAGCAGCAGGGCATCGCCAGCATGGAGATGGGCGCCTACCTGGAGAAGCTCATCAACGGCAAGCGGGAGAACCCGGGCGAGGACATCATCTCCCGGATGCTGTCCCGCAACGCCGAGGAGCACCTGGTCGAGGACCAGGACATCTCGATGCTGACCCGCGGTCTGATCGCGGCCGGCCACACCACCACCGCCAGCATGATCGCGATGGGCGTCATCGCGCTGCTGCGCCACCCGGAGCAGCTGGCCGAGCTGAAGGCCGACTTCTCGCTGATGCCGCAGGCCGTCGAGGAGCTGCTGCGCTACTACAGCGTCTCCGACTCGGTCACCCAGCGGGTGGCGATGGAGGACCTGGAGATCGGCGGCGTGCTGATCAAGGCCGGTGAGGGCATCATCGCCTCCACCAACGCGGCCGACCACGACCCGGAGGTGTTCGAGGAGCCGAACACCCTCAACATCCACCGCAAGCCGAACGGCCACGTGGCCTTCGGCTACGGCATCCACCAGTGCGGCGGCCAGTCGCTGGCCCGGATGGAGCTGGAGGTCGTCTACACCTCCCTCTTCAAGCGGATCCCCGACCTGCGCCTGGCGGTCCCGGCCGAGGAGCTGGTCTTCCGCACCGAGTCGCTGATCTACGGCGTGCTGGAGCTGCCGGTCACCTGGTAGGTCCGACCGGACACTTCGAAGGAGTTCAACCATGCTCATCTCTGTGGAGAAGGACCTCTGCGTCGGGGCGGGCGCCTGCGTGCTCTCGGCCGGCGAGGTCTTCGACCAGGACGACGACGGCATCGTGGTGCTGCTCACCGAGCGCCCCGAGGACGCCGACCACGAGGCCGTGCGCGACGCGGTGGCGGCCTGCCCGGCCGCCGCACTGAAGATCATCGAGGACTGACCCCGGGTCAGCCCGGTTGCCGTGGGCCGCCCCCGGGAGTTCGCGCGGGGGGCCGCGGATATAACACCCCCCGAAAACGACCCGCGGGTGGCACCCCCCCCCTCCGTGGGTTGGGGCCCGATTTTGCAGCCAAACAAGG
>NZ_JBHYKG010000310.1:0-9877 GCF_042741245.1 Kitasatospora sp. NPDC058965 | reverse complement strand
GCCGTGGACTCGCGGACCACCAGGGTGTGGCCGGGCAGGATCCGGCGCGGGAAGACGGCCGTGCCGGATCCGGCCTCGATCCGGGTGATCAGGCAGTCGACGGCCAGGCGGGCGATGGCGGCCTTGTCGGGCGCGACGGTGGTGAGCGAGACGCCGCCGTAGCGGGCGTCCTCGATGTCGTCGAAGCCGACCACCGCGACGTCCTCGGGCACCCGCAGGCCGCGTTCGGCCAGCAGCCGCAGGGCGCCGAGGGCGACCAGGTCGTTGTAGGCGAACACGGCGTCGGGCGGTTCGGGCAGGTCGAGCAGTCGGGCCATCGCGCTCGCCCCGTCGCGCCGGTCGTAGCCGTCGGTGGCCACCACCAGCTCGTCGTGCGCGGCGGCGCCGGCGCTGAGGAGCTCCTCGCGCCAGCCGCGCAGCCGCAGGTGCGCGGGCTGGCGCAGGCTCTCCTTCCGGGCGCCGAGGAAGGCGATCCGGCGCCGGCCCAGGCCGATCAGGTGACGGACCGCCAGGCGGGCGGCGGCCACGTTGTCGATGGCGATGTGGTCGTAGGGCGCCTGGTACTCGCGCTCGCCGAGCAGCACCAGCGGCGGCCCGCCGGCCCGGCGCAGCAGGTCCTCGTTCTCCAGCTGGATCGGGCTAAGGATCAGCCCGTCGATCAGGTGCGAGCGGAAGCCGCGGGCGACCAGGTCCTCCTTGGCCCGCTCGCCGGCCGTGTGGTCGAGCAGCACGGTGTGCCCGTGCTGCGCGGCGGCGTCGATGACGGCGGTGGCCAGGTCGGCGAAGTAGGGGTTGCCGAGTTCGGGCACGGCCAGCGCGATGATGCCGCTGCGGCCGGTGCGCAGCCGGCGGGCGGTGGCGTTCGGCCGGTAGCCCAGTTCGTCGATGGCGCGCCGGACGCGTTCCCTGGTGCCGGGTCTGACGTGGGGGTAGTCGTTGACGACGTTGGAGACGGTCTTGACCGACACTCCGGCGCGCAACGCGACGTCCTTGAGGCTCACGCTCACAGCCCTGGGTCTCCCTCCCGGTCGGCTTCGTCCTGCTGGTCCGCGGGCGGCGGCCGGGTGGCCGCCGCCCGGCTCACTCGTCCTGCCGGCCCCGGTCGAGCAGGGCCTGGGCGAGCACGACCAGTGCCAGGAAGGCGCCGTTCACCGTGTCGGTGAAGGCGGAGCCGTACTGGGAGGCGTACTGGTCGATCAGGTTGTGGATCACGGCGAGCAGCAGCACGCCGGCGACGGTGCCGCCGACCGATCCGCTGCCGCCGGTCAGCAGGGTGCCGCCGATCACCACGGCGGCGATGGCGGTCAGCTCGTAGCCGACGCCCAGGGTGGTGACCCCGGAGCCCAGCCGGGCGCTGCCGAGCGCGCCGGCGGTCGCCGCCAGGGTGGCGGACAGCACGTGGACGAGGAGCCGGGTGCGGGCCACCGGCAGGCCCATCAGGCGGGCGGCGTGCTCGTTGCCGCCGATCGCGGTCAGGGTGGCGCCGAACCGGGTGCGGGTCAGCAGCAGGGCGCCGAGGCCGAACAGCGCGGCGACGATCAGCACCGGGGTCCAGGTGCCCGCGCCGAGCGCGCGGAAGGCGGCGCCGGGCGGCACCAGGTAGGTGGTGGCGGCCTCGTGGGTGACCAGTTGCAGCAGGCCGCGGGCGCCGAGCAGGCCGGCCAGGGTGACGATGAACGGGGCCATGCCGGCCCGGGCCACCAGCAGCCCCTGCACCGTCCCCCAGGCGGCGCCGACCGCCGGCGGCAGCAGGAGCGCCAGCCAACTGCCCTGCGTCTGCGCGCCGTAGGCGGCGAGCACGCCGCCGAGCGCGTACAGCGAGCCCACCGACAGGTCGATGCCGCCGCCGATGATGACGAAGGTGGTGCCGAGGGCGAGCAGCCAGACGAAGGCGTTGTTGCCCAGGATCGCGCTGACGTTGGACCAGGTCGGGAAGGTCGGCGAGGCGGCCGAGGCGGCGGCGACCACCAGGGCGAGGACGGCCGGCGCGCCGCGGCGGCGCAGCCGGGCGGCCCAGCGCTCGCCGGGCCGGCGGTCGGTCGTCCGCGGTCCGGGGCCGCGCCCGGTCGGGGCCGGGGTCAGGACGGTGGGCGTCATCGGGTCCCTCGCTCCTGGGAGGCGTAGACGGCGCAGCAGATGATGGCCGCTTCGATCAGCTGGGTGACCGAGGTGTGCACGTTGTGCTGGGTCAGCACGGCGGTGACGAGCTGCATGAACAGCGCCCCGGCGACGGTGCCCAGCACCCGCACCCGGCCACCGGTCAGCGGGGTGCCGCCGACCACCACGGCGGTGATGGCGTCGAGTTCGAGGTTGAGTCCCTGGTGGGCCGGGTCGGCCTCGGCACCGTGGCCGACGATCAGTGCGCCCGCGAAGGCGGCCAGTACGCCGGACAGGACGTAGACGGTGACCAGCACCCGGCGCACCGGCAGGCCGGCCAGCCGGGCGGCCCGCCGGTTGTCGCCGATCGCGACCAGTTGGCGGCCGAAGGTGGTGCGGTGGACCAGCACGCCGGTCAGCACCGCGCAGCCGGCGGCGATCCAGGCCATCAGCGGGACGCCGGCGAACCCGTCCGAGCCGAGCGAGAGCAGGCCGGCGTCGGTGACCGGCTTGGCCGAGCCGCCGTTGACCAGCTCGGCCGCGCCGCGCACGCCGATCATCAGCGCCAGGGTGGCCACGATCGGCTGCACCTTGGTGAAGGCCACCATCGCGCCCCCGGCCAGACCGCTGACCGCGCCGAGCGCGACGGCGACCAGCAGCGCGACGGGCAGGCCCCAGCCGAGGTAGAGCGGGACCACGGCGGCGGACAGCGCGATCACCGCGCCGACCGACAGGTCGATGCCCTCGGTGCCGATCACCAGGGCCATGCCGAGCGCCACCAGCAGGGTCGGGGCGGCCTGGAAGAGCTGGATCCGCAGGTTGGCCGCCGACAGGAAGCCGGTGTCCAGGGCCGAGGCGACGGCGAAGAGCACGGCCACGGCACCGTAGACGCCGTACCGCTGGAGCAGGCGGCGGATCCGGTCGCGGTCGCGGCCGGCGGTCGCGAGGTCGAGGACGGTCATCGGGGGCTCCTGGTCCGCCGGTCGGAGGGCTGCTGCCCGGGGGCGCGCGATGCGGCCGGTGCGGGTCCGTCGGACGGCGCCGACGGGCCGGCGGCCGGTGCGGGTCCGTCGCCGGGCGCCGGCGTGCCGCCGGCCAGGGCGGCCAGCAGCGACGGCTCGTCGACCTGGTCCCCCGTCAGCTCGCCGACCACCCGGCCGTCCTTGAGCACCACCACCCGGTCCGAGCCCTCGATCAGCTCCTGCGGGTCGGAGGAGATCAGCAGCACGCCCAGGCCGTCCGCGGCGAGCGACTCGATCAGGGCCCGGACCTCGGCCTTGGCACCGACGTCGATCCCCCGGGTGGGCTCGTCCAGCAGCAGCACCTCGGGGTGCAGGCAGAGCCAGCGCGCGAGCAGCACCTTCTGCTGGTTGCCGCCGGACAGGTCGCCGACCTTCTGGTCCGGTCCGGCGGTCTTGATCCGCAGCCGGTCCACGAAGAGCCGCACGATCTCGTCCTGGCGGGCCCGGGAGACCAGTCCGGCCCGGGAGAGCCGGGGCAGCGCGGCGAGCACGATGTTCTCCCGCACCGACAGGTTGGGGACGATCCCCTCGGCCTTGCGGTCCTCCGCCAGCAGCACCACGCCGGCCCGGATCGCGGCGGCGGGGCTGCGCCGGGCGAGCGGGCGGCCGCCGACCTCGACGCTGCCCGCCTCGCCGGCCGGGGCGCCGACCACGGCCTTGGCGGTCTCGCTGCGCCCCGAGCCGAGCAGGCCGCCCAGGCCCACCACCTCGCCCGGGTGCACGTCGAAGGAGACGTCCCGCAGGCGGTGGCGGACCGTCAGGCCGCGGGCGCGCAGCGCGGGGACGCCGTCCGCGGGGCGGCGGGTGCGGCCGGCGAACGCGGTGCTGCCGCCCGCGCGGACCGTGCCCGGGTCCCGCCCGAGCATCAGCGAGACCAGCTCCAGCCGCGGCAGCGCGGCAAGCGGTCCGGTGTGCACCACCTGTCCGTCGCGCAGCACGGTGACCCGGTCGCAGATCGTGTAGAGCTCCTCCAGCCGGTGGCTGACGAAGGCGACGGCGATGCCCTGCGCGGTGAGGCGGCGGATCACCGCGAACAGGGTCGCCACCTCGCGCGGTTCGAGCGAGGAGGTCGGCTCGTCCATGATCACGACCCGGGCCTCGAGCTGCACCGCGCGGGCCAGCGCCACCATCTGCTGGGCGCCCAGGCCGAGCGACTGCAGCGGGCGGGTCACGTCGACGTCCAGGCCGTGCCGGGCCAGCACCTCGCCGGCCTCGCGGTGCATCCGGCGCAGGTCCAGCAGGCCGAGCCGGCGCGGCTCGCGGCCCAGGAAGAGGTTGCGCGCCACCGACATCATCGGGACCAGGTTGACTTCCTGGTAGATCGTGGAGATCCCCGCCTGCTGCGCCTGGAGCGGGCTGCGGAACTCCTGGGGGCGTCCGGCGAACCGCAGCCGACCGGCGTCGGGGCGGTGCACGCCGGTCATCACCTTGATCAGCGTCGACTTGCCGGCGCCGTTCTCGCCGACCAGCGCGTGCACCTCGCCGGCGCGCAGGGTCAGGTCGACGCTGCGCAGGGCGTGCACGCCGGCGAAGCTCTTGTCGACCCCCGCGACCTCCAGGACGGGCTGGCCGGCGGGGCCGGCCTGGTCCGTCGGGACCATCTCGCACCTCCTGTGCGTTGGTTCGGGCCCGCGCGGGGAGGCGGCGCCCCCTTCTGCCGCCGCCTCCCCGCTGCTCGGGCGCGGGCGGTCGTCAGTAAACGAGGCCCTGGGAGAGTGCCTGTTGGGCGTTGGCCGCGGTGAAGTGGCCGTCCTTGATGATCACCTTGGGCTGGACGCCGGCGGTGCCGTACAGGTCCTGGAGGGACTGGAAGGCGAGCGGGCCGAACCGCGGGTTGGTCTCGATGTCGGCGACCAGCTGCCCGGCGACCACGTCCTGCACCGCCTGCTGGATCCCGTCGATCGAGACGATCTTGACGTCCTTGCCGGGCGTCTTCCCCGCGGAGCGGATCGCCTGGATCGCGCCGAGCGCCATCTCGTCGTTCTCGGCGTAGACGGCGTTGATGTCCGGGTGGGCCTGGAGCAGTTGCTCCATCACCTTCTGACCGTCCGTCTGGTTGAAGTTGCCGGTCTGCGAGGCGACCACCTGGATGTTCGGGTAGGTGGACTTGACCTGGTCGAGGAAGCCGTTGGTGCGGTCGGTAGAGACGTTGTTGCCCGGGGTGCCGGACAGCACGGCGACGTGGGCGGCGGCGCCGGTCGCGCCGGCCAGGTCGTCGGCGGCGATCTTCGCCTGGCCGTAGAAGTCGGAGCCGATGAAGGCGACGAAGTCCGAGCAGGCGCTGCCGGTGACGGTGCGGTCGATGGTCAGCACCGGGATCTTCTTGGCCTTCGCCTGGGCCAGGGCGGGCCCGAGGCCGTCGGAGTTCTCCGGGGCCACGATCAGCACCTGGGCACCCTGCGCGATCATGTCCTCAATCTGCGAGTTCTGCGCGTTGACATCGGCGTTGGCGTTGCGCTCGACGAGTTTGACGCCCAGCCGCTTGGCCTCGGCCTCGATGCTGGCGGTCTCGGTGGCCCGGAACGGGTTGCTGGTGGCCTCCGACTGGGAGAAGCCGACGACGGTCTTCCCGTCGGTGATGTCCACCTTCGACAACCCGCCGCCGTAGCTCTGGTAGGTGCACCCCGGACCGGCCGTGCCGGCGGACGGGGTGGCCACCTGCTGGGCCGCCGCACTGTTCCCGGCGGCGGGGGCGGCGGCGTTGGAGGCCGTGGTGGAACCGGCGTTGGTGCAGGCGGCGGCCGTCAGGCAGAGGCCGGCGACCAGCGCCGCGGCGACGGGAGTCCTGGTGCGCAGGGGGGTGGGGGTCATGCGCCCGATCACATCCTTGACTGCAAGGGGAAGGTGGGACGACGGTGCGGAGCATTCGTCGGAGCGGCCTGACTGCGCGCCAGTTTCCAACGATGTAGAGGACAGTGGGGCATCGTCGGCGACCGTGTCAAGGAGTCTGCACCGCAGCCCCGCCGCCCGCACCCGCCGTGCCGCGCCACCCGCCAGCCGGTCCGCTCAGCCCGGGCCGGCCCGTCAACTTCGGCCCTGACCTGTGGTTTTATAGGTTCTCTGACAGATCGTCAGCAGGTGGGCGCCAAGCCCGTTCGATCATGCCGACATCTGGACAGGGATTCGAAGCTCGTGCTGTCATGCCTGTGCGGCGCTCTGCAACGTTGTGCAAACCCCGTGCCGCCCTGACGCTCCCTCACTGCCCACGATCCCGAGCCCCGGCAAGCAGCTCGGCTCCGCCCGGGGCCGCGCGACCGACCGTTCGACCACGCGGTGAAACTTGCACGCCCCCGGCACGCGCCGCACGGCGCGGCTCCGGACCTGCCGTCACCGCTCCCACCAGGCCCGCCGTCGCACCGGGGCGGTCCCGGCCACCACCGACTCAATCGTTCAACTCCCAAAGACATGGCCCGCCCGTTGACACCCTCGACCCGCCTCTGTGTTCATTTCCCGCAAATGACAAGCACTAGTCGGCGAGCGCCGCCGGACTGCGGTCCGGTGCGCCGCGAGAGAGGAGTGGCAGGTGCGCGCACGAGCGGGGAGCCCTTCCACCGGCGGACGGACCACTGCGCCGGGTCGGCCCGCATCGGTCAGGTCGGCGCCGGGCGGATCGGCTCTGGGCAGGTCGGCTCTGGGCGTGTCGGCGCTGGGCCGGCTGGCCCTGGCGGTCTGCTGCGCGGGCGCCGCCGGGTTGATCGGCCTCACGCCGACGGCCAGTGCGACGGACAGCAGCGTCGGAGCGGGCTACTGGCACACCGCCGGCAGCCGGATCCTGGACAGCAACGGCAACACGGTGCGGATCGCGGGCATCAACTGGTACGGCTTCGAGACCACCGACCAGGTGGCCCACGGCCTGTGGAGCACCGACTACAAGGCCGTCGTCGATGACATCAAGGCGCTGGGCTACAACACCGTCCGGCTGCCGTTCTCGAACCAGCTGGTCGAGTCGCCGGTGGTGCCGGGCAACCTCGGGTTCAACAGCAACACCGGTCCGATCAACACCGACCTCAAGGGCCTCGACTCCCTGCAGATCATGGACCGGATCATCGCCTACGCCGGCCAGGACGGCCTGAAGGTGATCCTGGACGACCACCGCTCGGAGGGCGGCAACAGCGCCGAGCAGAACGGCCTCTGGTACACCGCCCAGTACACCGACGCGCAGTGGCTCGCCGACTGGGACACGATCGCCAAGCGCTACGCCGGCAACACCACCGTGATCGGCTTCGACCTGCGCAACGAGCCGCACACCCCGACCGGCGTCGCCTACGCCCAGGGCGCCACCTGGGGCAGCGGCGACCCGGCCACCGACTGGCGGCTGGCCGCCCAGCGGGCCGGGAACCGGGTGCTGGCGGACGACCCCGGCGCACTGGTCTTCGTGGAGGGGATCAGCAACTTCCCGGACGCCTCGGCCACCGGCGGGTACTCGACCGACTGGTGGGGCGGCAACCTCGACGGCGTCGCCCAGTACCCGGTGACGCTCAGCTCGCCCGGGCACGTGGTGTACTCGGCCCACGACTACGGGCCGCAGGAGTTCGCCCAGACCTGGTTCAACTCCACCACCACCGCGGCGAGTCTGGGCGCGGTCTGGGACCGGCACTGGGGCTACATCGCCAAGCAGGGCCTCGCCCCCGTCTGGGTCGGCGAGTTCGGCACCGGCAACACGGCCGCCGCCGTCTCGGACAGCACGCCCGGCTCCCAGGGCCAGTGGTTCGCCGCCCTGCTGGGCTACCTCCAGGCCAACCAGCTCAGCTGGACCTACTGGGCGCTGAACGGCGAGGACGCGTACGGACTGCTGGACAACCAGTACGACGCCGCCCCCGCCCTGGCGGCCAAGCAACAGGCGCTGGCGGCACTGGAGTTCCCGCTCTCCGGCACGGGCCCGACGCCTACGCCCACCCCGACCCCGACCCCGACGCCCACGCCCACGCCGACCCCCACGCCGACCCCGACCGGCAGCGGCTCCTGCCACGTCACGTACACGCTGCAGAGCGAGTGGCAGGGCGGCTTCTCCGGCGTCGTGGACGTCAAGAACACCGGCAGCACCACGGTCAACGGCTGGACGCTGCGCTTCGCCTTCGGCGGTGACCAGAAGATCACCAACTCCTACAACACCTCCCTCACCCAGACCGGCGCCCAGGTGACCGCCGCCTCCGTCGCCTACAACGGCACCCTCGCCCCCGGGGCCGACACCACCTTCGGCTTCCAGGGCACGTGGACCGGCAGCGACGCGGCGCCCACCGGCTTCACCCTCAACGGCGCGCCCTGCAACTGACCCCCCGTCAGGCCGCCCCCTCTCCTTCCCCCACCCCACCCCCACCCGCTCCGAAGGGACCCGGTCATGCCCACCCCACCGCCCCTCCCCCGCAGAACCCGCCACCGGGCGCGCGGCCGTACCGGCCTGGCCGCCCTGCTGCTGGCGGTCGGCGCGCTGCTCCCGACCGCCGTGGCGGCCGGACCCGCCGCCGCGGCCGGGACCAGCGTCTGCACCCCGCAGGGCACGCTGCCGGTCAACAACGGCGAGTACACGCTCCAGGCCAACGAGTGGAACTCCAGCGCCCCGCAGTGCGTGACCGCCACCGGCGGCACCGCCTGGTCGGTCAGCACCGCCTCGTTCAATCTGTCGACCTCCGGCGCGCCCGCCACCTACCCGTCCCTCTACAAGGGCTGCCACTGGGGGGCCTGCACCACCGGCAGCAACCTGCCGATCCAGGTGAGCAACCTGGGCTCGGCCACCTCCTCCTGGAGCACCGAGCAGCCGTCGAGCGGCGCCTACGACGTGGCCTACGACCTCTGGATCAACTCCACGCCCACCACCGCCGGCCAGCCCGACGGCACCGAGATCATGATCTGGCTCAACAGCCGGGGCGGCGTCCAGCCGTTCGGCGGCAAGACCGGGACCTCCACCGCCGCCGGGCACTCCTGGGACGTGTGGACCGGCCAGCAGACCTCCTGGAAGATCATCTCCTACGTCTACCAGGGCGGCACCACCTCGCTGACCGGCCTGGACGTGGCCGCGCTGATCCGGGACGCCGTCGCCCGCGGCGAGGTCAACCCGCAGCACTACCTGATCGACGCCGAGGCGGGCTTCGAGATCTGGCAGGGCGGCCAGGGGCTGGCCACGGACGCCTTCTCGTTCGCCGCCACCGCGGGCGGGGGCAGCGGCGGCGGCGACACCACACCGCCGTCCACCCCGGCCGGCCTCACGGTGACCGGCACCACCAGCAGCACCGCCTCGCTCTCCTGGACCGCCGCGACCGACAACGTCGGGGTGACCGGCTACACCGTCTACCGCGGCGGCACCCAGGTCGGCACCACCACCGGGACCGCCTTCACCGACACCGGACTGAGCCCGTCCAGCAGTTACAGCTACACCGTGTCGGCGCACGACGCCGCGGGCAACACCTCCGCGGTCTCCGCGCCGGTGTCCGCGACCACCGCTGCCGGCGGCGGGGGCGGGGGCGGGGGCGGGTCGGGCTGCACCGCCTCGTACACCGTCAACCAGGACTGGGGCACCGGGTTCAACGCCACCGTGGCCGTCACCGACTCCGGCACCGCGCCGGTCAACGGATGGCACGTCAGCTGGACCTGGCCCGGCAACCAGACCATCGGCAACCTCTGGAACGGGGCGCTGACCACCTCGGGCAGCAAGGTCACGGTCGGCTCGCTGAGCTACAACGCGACCCTCGCCCCGGGGGCCGGGACCTCCTTCGGGTTCAGCGCCGCCTACTCGGGTGCCAACACCGCGCCCACCCTCACCT
>NZ_JBHYKG010000309.1:0-9892 GCF_042741245.1 Kitasatospora sp. NPDC058965 | reverse complement strand
GCCCGCTTTCCGTTCCCGCCCGCGTTCCGTTCCCGCCCGCGTTCGCCCACGCCCGCGTTCCGTTCCCGCCCGCCCGGCGCCCCCGCCCGCCCGGCGCTCCCGGCTACTCCGACGCGCCGTAGCGCACCAGGTACCCGGCCAGCCGCGCCATGTCCTCGTCGGTCCAGTCCTCGAACCGCTCGGTGAAGGCCAACCGGCGCATCTCGTGGGCCTCCCGCAGCAGCGCGAGCCCGGACCCGGTCGGGCGCAGGATCTGGCCCCGGTGGTCCTCCGGGTCCACCTCGCGGCTCACGTAGCCGAGTTGCTCCAGGGCGCGGACCTGCCGGCTGACCGTCGACTTGTCGAGCATGAAGTAGGCGGCCAGGTCCGCGGCCCGGCAGCCGCCCCGCTCGGTCAGCAGGTCGAGCATGCTGTACATCACCAGCGACAGGTCCGGGTGCATCTGCGAGGCCTTGTGCCGGGCCCGCCGTGCGAACGCGGTCAGCTCGCGCTGGATGGTCTCGATCGACTCGTCCCGCCCGGACACCGACTCTCCTTGCCTCGGCCCAACTGGTTGCCGACTACAACATACCTGGCAGGAGGCCCCGACACGGCTCCGGCAACCGCCCGACGGACCGTCATCCGCGTTCTAAGGTGGCCTCACCACCGGCCGGACGAAGAGGCGGTACCGACCATGCAGCTGGGCATCTCGCTCGCGCCGCCCCGCTGGCCGGCCGCCGGCGGCGCGATGGCGTTGCAGACGGCCCTGCGCGCCGAGCAGCTCGGCCTGCACTGGGTGACCATGTCCGACCACGTGCTGCCCACCACCGGCTCCGGGCTGGAGCCGCTCACCCTGCTCGCCGCGGTGGCCGGCGCGACCTCCCGGATCCGGCTGGCCAGCAGTGTGCTGGTACTCCCCTACCGCCACCCGTTGCTGGTGGCCGGACAGGCGGCCACCCTCGACGTGCTCTCCGGCGGCCGCTTCGCGCTCGGCGTCGGCACCGGCGGGGACGAGCGCGAGTTCGCCGCCCTGGGCCTGGACGTGCACGACCGCGGTCGCCGCACCGACGCCTACCTGGCCGCGCTGCGCGAGCTCTGGTCCGACGACGCCCCGGAGCCGCCGGCCGCCCGGCCGCGCACCCCGGGCGGCCCGCCGGTCTGGGTCGGCGGCCGGAGCGAGGCCGCGCTGCGCCGGGCCCTGCGGTTCGGCACCGGCTGGCACGGCAGCGGGGTGGACGAGCAGGACGTCCGCACCGTCCGCGAGCGGCTCGCGACGCTGGGCGAGGAGCTCGACCGGGATCCGGCCGAGCTCACCCTGTCCGCCGTCTGCACACTGGTCCCGCCCGGCTACCGGCCCGCCGTGCCGCTCCCGCTCCGGCCGCTGGCCGAGCCGGGGGCCGGCACCGCGCAACTGGTCGACGCACTGGGCCGGCTCGGCGCCGCCGGCCTGTCGATGGTCTCGCTCTGGCTGCCGCTGGACCCGCACCAGCTGCTGGACGCACTGGGGTGGGTGCACACCGACCTGCTGGGCGGGCTGACCGGCTGAGCCGGCCGCCGATCCCGACCCGCCGCGCGGTGAGACGCCCAGGCAGCTGCTTCAACAGTTTGTTTAGGATCTCCGGAGTCCTGCCACCCCGGAGTCCGCCCATGCCACCCGTGCCACCCGTGCCGCCCGTCTCGCCCGTGCTGCCCAGCACCACGCCCCGCCCGCAGCCGCTGCACGTGCTGCGGGCCACCGCCTTCGCGATCGGCGCGCTCGTGCTGCTGGTCGGGGTCGGGCTGCTGCTGCACGAGCCGCTGCTGATCCCGCCGTTGGCCGCCAGCGCCGCCCTGGTGCACGGCGCGCCGACGCTGCCCCTCTCGCAGCCGCGCAACCTGGTCGGCGGCCACCTGCTGGCCGCGGTGATCGGCTTCGCCACCCTGGCGGTGACCGGCCGGTCCGGCTGGGGCGCGGCGGTGGCGGCGGGGCTGGCCCTGGGGGCGATGATGCTCACCCACCTGTCGCACTCGCCGGCCGCCGCCACCTCGGTCATCGTGGTCCTGCAGGCGCCGCACCCACTGCCGTTCCTGCCGCTGCTCGCCCTCGCCACCGCACTGCTGGTGGCCATCGGGCTGCTGCCGGGCCGGATCGCGGCGCACCCGGTGCGGTACCCGACCTCCTGGTGACGCGCCGTCATTCCAGCAGGCGCTGCTCCTTCGCCACGGCCACCGCGCCGGCCCGGGTGTCCACGCCGAGCTTGGCGTAGATCCGGCCCAGGTGCGTCTTGACCGTGGCCTCGCTCAGGAAGAGCGCCTTGGCGATGTCCCGGTTGGACACCCCCTTGGCCAACTGCGCCAGGATCTCCCGCTCACGCGGCGTCAGCCCCGGCCGCGGGCTGCGCATCCGGGCCATCACCCGGTGCGCCACCGGTGCGGAGAGCGCGGTGCGCCCGGCGGCCGCGCTGCGGATCGCGGTGAACAGCTCCTCCGGGCGCTCCGCCTTCAGCAGGTAGCCGGTGGCGCCCGCCTCGATCGCGCGGGTGATGTCGGCATCGGTGTCGTAGGTGGTCAGCACCAGCACGTGCACCGCGCCGGCACCCTCGGCGGTGATCCGGCGGGTGGCCTCGATCCCGTCGATGCCCTCGCCGAGCTGAAGGTCCATCAGCACCACGTCCGGCCGCAGCCTGGCCGCCAGCGCGACCGCCTCGGCCCCGCTGCCGGCCTCGCCCACCACCTCGATGCCGTCGGCGCTGCCGAGCAGCGCGAGCAACCCGGCCCGCACCACGGCGTGGTCGTCGCAGAGCACAAGGCGCACGCTGCCGGGCACCGGTTCGGGCGTCATGACGCGGGGACCTCCTCGATCGCGGCGGCGTGCAGCGGCACGGCGGCGGAGAGCACCGTTCCGTCCCCGGGCGCCGACTCGATGGTGAGGGTGCCGCCGAGCTGGCGCACCCGGGCCCGGATCGCGGGCAGCCCGTGGCCGCGCACCCCGCCGCCCCCGGTGCCCGCGGCGCCCGCGGCGCGCTCGACGGCGGCCGGGTCGAAGCCGCGGCCGTCGTCCGCGACGTCCAGCCGGACCTGGTCGTCCAGGTAGGTCAGGGTCAGCGCGGCCCGGGCCGCGCCCGCGTGCTCGCGCACGTTGGCCAGCGCGCCCTGGGCCACCCGCAGCAGGCCGGACTGCACCCGGTCCGGCAGCGGCGCGACGCCGGACGCGCCCTCGACGTGGCACTCCACCGCGAGCTGCTCGCCGGACTCGCGCGCGGCGAGCGTGCGCAGCGCGGCCTCCAGGCTGCCGCCGTCGGCCAGGTCGGCCGGGGCCAGGTCATGGACGAACCGCCGGGCCTCGGCCAGGCTCCGCTCGCCGATCGCGGTGGCGGTGCGCACGTGGTCCCGGGCCCGGGTCGGGTCCGCCGTCCAGAGCCGGTCGGCCGCCTGCAGCAGCATGTGCTGGCTGGACAGGCTCTGCGCGAGCGTGTCGTGGATCTCCATCGCCAACCGCTGGCGCTCGGCCAGGGTGCCCTCGCGCCGCTCGGTGGCGGCCAGCTCGCGCCGGGTGCGGACCAGGTCGCGGATCAGCGCGGCCTGCCGGGCCGACTGGTTGTCGAGCTGGGTGAAGACCGCGGTGGCCAACAGCGCCACGGCCGGCGGGCCGACCACCAGGTCCAGGTCGAAGCGGTTCGCCAGCCGCAGCTGGGCCACGATCACCAGCACCGTGAGCAGCCCCAGCAGCAGCCGGGCGGGCACCGGCGGCAGGGTGCGCAGCGTGGCGTAGAACAGCGGCACCGCGCACCAGGAGAAGCTCGGCGCCAGCGAGACCAGCACCGCCCAGGTGGCCACCAGCGCGCCGAGCCAGAGCAACTGCGGCAGCGGCGGGCGGCCGGGCCCGGGCGCGAACTGTCCGGCGGGCCCGGTTCCCGCGCCGCGCTGCCCGCGGACCGCGCCGACCACGTAGAGCACCGCCAGCGCCGCGGCCAGCGCGAGCACGGCGGGCGCCTGCGACTCGCCCGAGTGCCGCTGGACGAAGCGGGCCAGCGCCGAGCCGAGCAACAGGAAGAAGGACAGGTGGATCACGTACGCGAGCAGGCGGGCGTCGCGCGCGGCGGCGGGCGGCGGCATCGGAGGGGTCCTCTCCGCATCGCGCCGGGAACGGCGCTGAACTGGGCAAACACCTTCATTCTCACCCTGTGCGGCGGACTCCGGGGTCAACCGATCGGATGACCCCGGGGTCGGCCGTCGGGCGCGCCGGAGCCAGCCGGTACGCCGACCGTACGGCAGCCGCGCCGGGGCGAGGGTGGAGGCACGGCGCAGGAGCCACCGGCTTCCCGGCACCGCACCGGACCGCACCTCACCGAACCGAACCGAACCGGCCCGAAGCACACCGGCCCGAACCGAAGCAATCCGAAGCAAAGGAAGTAGCCCCGCCATGCCGAAGACGTTCTCCACCCGCGCCAAGGTCGTCACCGCCACCGCCGCCGTCGCCGTGATCGGCACCGGGGTGGTCGGCGCGGTGTCCGCCTCCGCCGAGTCGCCGTCGGCCGCCGCCGCGCCGGCCACCGCGGTGCAGGCGGCGCTGAAGGACAAGTCGACCGTCACCACCGACCACCTGTCCGTCGACGCCGCCACCCGCGCCGCCCAGGCCGCGCTGGACGCGGCGCAGAAGGGCAACCAGCACGTGAGCGTCGCGGTGGTGGACCGCAACGGCACCACCCTCGTCACCCTGCGCGGCGACGGTGCCGGCCCGCAGTCCTACGAGTCGGCGGTGGCCAAGGCGTACACCGCGGTCTCCTGGAACGCGCCCACCTCGGAGCTGGCCAAGCGCCTGACCGCCAACCCCGAGCTGAAGGACATCCCGCACACCCTGTTCCTGGCCGGCGGCACCCCGGTGGACCACGACAACGCCCCGATCGCCGCGATCGGCGTGGCGGGCGCCCCGTCGGGCGACCTGGACGAGCAGTTCGCCCGGGCCGGCCTGGCCGCGATCAGCAACGGCCGCTGACCCGTCGACGGACGGTGGGCCGGCCCGCCCGGCCCGTACGCCCGTCCACCCGTCCGCCCAGCCGCCGCGAGGCCGGCCCGCCCGAGGAGCCACGATGACCGCACGCCCCGTCACCTCCGCCCTGGCCGGCCTCGCGGCAGTGGTCGCGCTGCTGACGGGCTGTCAGCCCGCGGCCGCCCCGGAAGCGGCGCCCGCCCCGACCCCGTCCACCGCCGCGCCCGCCCCCTCCTCCCCCGCCCCGACCCCGGCCACCCTGCTGCTGACCGACTTCGGTGCCGACACCGTCACCTTCGTGGACCCGAGCCGGCCCGCCCCGGCGGCCGACCTGGGCTCGGTCCGGGTGGGCACCGCCCCCTACGGCGTGGCGGTCGGCCCGGACGGCACCGCCTGGGTGGCCACCGCCGAGGGCGTGGCCGTGGTGGACACCCGCGCCCGGGTCCGCACCGCGCTGATCCCGTACACCACCCCCACCGGCCCGGTCACCACCGGCGAGTACCGCGGCGGCGGCCTGGGCATCGCGCTGGCGCCGGACGGGCGGCGGGTCTACGTCGGTGTCAACGTCCCCGGTCGCAACGGCGCCCTGGAGGTGATCGACACCGCGACGCGGGCGGTCGTCGCCACCGCGCCGGTCGGCCGCCGCCCGTTCGACGTGGACCTCTCCCCGGACGGCCGGCAGGTCTACGTGACCGGCCACGACTCGTTCGACGTCACCGTGGTCGACACCACCGACCTGCGCACTCGGCGGATCGAGGTCGCGCCCTACGGCACGGCGGGCGGGCTCGGCTCCTGGCGAAAACCCCACTACACCGTGGTCCGACCCGCCGACGGCGCGCTGCTGCTCCCGTTCGAGGGCGAGCGGCTGGCGGTGGTGGACCCGGCGAGCGGCCGGGTGCGGATCGAACCGATGACGGCCGACACCCACCAGCACGGTGCCGCCCTGGGGCCCGACGGCACCCTCTTCGTGGTCGGCACCGGCCCGGTCGACCCGGACCGGCAGCGCGGGCCCTCGCTCACCGTCCGCGCGCCCGACGGCTCCGAGCGGCTGGTCCCGCTCTCCGGCCCGCACGAGACCGTCACCCCCTCCCCCGACGGCGCCACGGCCTACGTCGCCGGCGGCTACACCCGCGACGGCGGGTGGGACGGTCTCAGCGTCGTGGACGTCCGCACCGCCGCCGTGACCCGCCTGCCGGTCGGCCACCGACCGCTGGCCGTCGCCGTCCTCCCGGCGACTCGCTGACCGGGCGTCAGGCCCCGGGGTGGACCCGGTGAGCCGCCCCGCCGCGCTCCTGGACGGGTCCGCACTGCGCTAGGGTGCAGTCGCCGCAGCGGCGGGCCAACGGGGGCGGCCGCACACAGGGGGAGTTGTGGTGGACCGCCTTGCTGCCTCGGACCCGCGCACCGTGGGTCCGTACACCCTGCTCGGGCGACTGGGCGCCGGCGGGATGGGAGCCGTGTACCTCGGCCGGTCCCGGGGCGGCCGGACCGTCGCCGTCAAGGTGATCCGGCCGGAGCTCGCGGGCGACACCGAGTTCGCGCACCGGTTCCGGCGCGAGATAGCCGTGGCCCGGACCGTCTCGGGGGCCTTCACCGCTCCGGTGGTCGACGCCGACCCGGACGCCGCGAGCCCGTGGCTGGCGACCGCCTTCGTCCCGGGGGTGCCGCTCGACCGGGCGGTCCGGGAGCACGGACCGCTGCCGGCGGCGCCGCTGGTCGCCCTGACCGCCGGGCTGGCCGAGGCCCTGACCGGCATCCACCGGGCCGGCCTGGTGCACCGCGACCTGAAGCCGTCCAACGTGCTGCTCGCGCTCGACGGACCGCACGTGATCGACTTCGGCATCTCCCGCGCCGTCGAGGGGACGTCCTTCACCACGACGGGAGTGGTGCTGGGCAGTGCCGGCTACCTGTCGCCGGAGCAGGCGCTGGGCGGGGAGATCTCCGCCGCGAGCGACGTCTTCTCGCTCGGTGCGACGGTGGCCTTCGCCGCCTCGGGCGCTGCCCCGTTCGGGGGCGGGTCGGTCCCGGCCGTGCTGCTCCGGGTGGTCAACGACCCGCCCGCGCTCACCGGCGTGCCCGAGCCGCTGCGGGAGCTGCTGACGGCCTGTCTGGCGAAGGACCCGGCACGGCGGCCGACGCCGCGTCAGGTGGTGGACGCGATCGAACGCTCCGCTCCGCCGGCCCTGCCGGGCAGTTGGCTGCCCGCGGCGCTGACGGACGCGATCACGGCGGTGCGGGCGAGGACGGTCGACCCGGCGACCGAGCCGGCGGCCGAGCCGGTGCCCACCCTCGCGGACGGGCCCACCGAGCCCGGCGCGCCGCCGGACGCCGCGCTCGCGGACGCCACGCTCGCGCTGCGCCCCGAGCACCCCACCGTCCCGGCCGACCCCGCCTCCACTGCCGACCCCACCAGTCCCGCCGCTCCCGCCGCTCCCGCCGCTCACACCGCTCACACCGCTCACACCGCTCACGCCCCGAGCACCGGCCCCGGCCGACGGGCCGTCGTCTCCGCGCTGGTCGGCGGCGCGGTCGTGCTCACCGGCGCCGGCCTGCTGCTGAGCCGTCTGGGCAGCGGCACGGTCACCAACGGCTCCGGTGCACCGGCCGCCGACGCCTCCGGCCCGCGCCCGATCAGCGCCCCCACGGCCGCGCCCGTCTGGACCGCCCCGCTCACCGAGGTGATCCGCCAGGTCGCCGTCGCCGACAACGCGGTGCTGACGCTCGGCACCAGCACCGTCCGCGCGCTGGACGGCTCCGGGCAGCCCGCCTGGGGACCGGTGGGCATCTTCGCGACCGACCCGGGCTCGGGCGACATCGGCGCCGTCGACGCCGGCGTGCTCTACACGGCCGGCTGGGACTCCCCCACCCCGGGCAACCTGGTGGTCACCGCGATCGACACCGCCTCCGGCGCCGTCCGCTGGTCCCTGCCGAGGATGAGCCACCACATGGTGAACTACGCGGCCGGGGTGCTCGACGGGGTGCTCTACCTGTACGGCTCCGGCGACGGCACCGGCAGCGTGGCCGGCTACGTGCTGGCCGTGGACGTGCGCAGCCGCCAGGTCCGCTGGGAGGCGCACCCGGCCGGGGCCACCGGCCGGCTCCTGGTGCCGCGCGCCGGGGCCCCGCTGCTCTTCGCGGACACCTCGCACGGCACCGTCCAGGCGCTCGACCCGGCGAAGGCCGGTGCCGCCGGCTGGCAGCAGCCCTGGCCGTCGACGACCGCCGCGAACACCGTCGGGTTCGCCGCCCCGGCCTTCGTTCTCGCCGCCGGCCGCGTCGTCACCGGCCTCGACCAGGCCACCGGGCAGCAGCTGTGGACCTTCCCGGGCAACGAGCACAGCTACGGCGGGTTCGGCGGCGTGGCGGCGGACGCCTCCTCCGGCGTCGTCTTCGTGGCCGAGCCGCTGCCGGAGGTCGCGCTGCTGCACGCGCTGGACGCCCGGACCGGCGCGGTGCGCTGGCAGGTCACGGTGCCGGGCGCGGGGGCCGACGGGAACATCCGGCTCCAGTGCGCGGACGGCGCGGTCTACCTGCTGTCGAAGTCGGTGCTGTGGGCGGTGGACGCGGTGAGCGGCGCGGCCCGGTGGCGCTACCGGGTCGCCGGTGCGGCCGGCGGCCCGCAGCCCGCCTGGGCGGCGGGGAACGGGCACGTCTACCTCGCGGACAACAACGGGGCCGCCGGGAAACTCGTCGCGCTGGGCGCGACCCGCGGCTGACACCTCGCAGGACGGACCCGGACCAGGACTCCCGGGTCACCACTCCACCGGTCCACGTTCGGAAAAGGACAACCATGCGGCACCTCGATCCCACCGACCCGCGGCGCATCGGCCCGTACACCCTGTTGGGGCGTCTGGGCGCCGGCGGCATGGGCACGGTGTACCTGGGCCGCTCGGCCGGCGGGCGCACCGTCGCGGTCAAGGTGATCCGCCCCGAACTCGCCGACGACGAGCGGTTCCGGGCCAGGTTCCGCGGCGAGGTCGCCGCCGCGCGCACGGTGTCCGGCGCGTTCACCGCTCCGGTGGTCGACGCGGATCCGGACGGCCCGCAGCCCTGGATGGCCACGGCCTTCGTGCCCGGCCTGTCGCTGCACCGGGCCGTCGACGCCCACGGGCCGCTGCCGGAGGCGGCGCTCGGCACGCTCGCGGCCGGGATCGCCGAGGCCCTGGTGGGCATCCACGCGGCGGGCCTGGTCCACCGTGACCTCAAGCCCGCCAACGTGCTGCTGGCCGCCGACGGTCCGCACGTCATCGACTTCGGCATCTCGCGCGCGGCCGACGGCACGGCGCTGACGGCCACCGGCGTGGTCGTCGGCTCGCCGGGCTTCCTCGCTCCGGAGCAGGCGCTCGACGAGGCGGTGACGCCGGCCACCGACGTGTTCGCGCTGGGCGCCACGCTGGTGTACGCGGCCGGCGGGCGGGGGGCCTTCGGGGAGGGGCCGGCGCACGCGCTGCTGTTCCGCGTCGTCAACTCGGCGCCGGACCTGAGCGCGGTGCCGGCGGCGCTGCGCGAGGTGGTGGCCGGGTGCCTGGAGAAGCGGCCCGAGCAGCGCCCGACGCCGCGTCAGGTGATCGCCGCGATCGAGCAGACGGCTCCGGCGGCCACCTCGGGCAGTTGGCTGCCGGCCCCGCTGATGGCCGACGTCCTGGCGGCGGCGCAGCTCGTGACGGGCGCGCCCACGCCCCCGGCGCCGCCCGCGCCGACACCCACGCCCCAGGCGGCCCCCGCGCCGACACCCCCGGCCGCGCCGACCCCGCCGACCGGAACGACACCGGCCGGCACGGCGCCGACCGCCGACGACGGGTCCGACCGCACCGTGCTGCTCGGGCGCGCCACCGACAGCACCGGCCCGGGCCCGACCGGCCCGAGCCGGCGCCGGCTGCTGCTCGGCCTGGCCGGCGGCGCGGTCGCGGTGGCCGGCGGCGCGGTGGCCGCGGTCCTGGAGCC
>NZ_JBHYKG010000308.1:0-9977 GCF_042741245.1 Kitasatospora sp. NPDC058965 | reverse complement strand
GGGCGTCAGGCGCCGAAGCGCCGCAGCCGCAGGCTGTTGCTGACCACGAAGACCGAGGAGAAGGCCATCGTGGCGCCGGCCACCACCGGGTTGAGCAGCCCGGCCGCGGCCAGCGGGACGGCGGCCACGTTGTAGGCGAAGGCCCAGAACAGGTTGCCCTTGATGGTGGCCAGGGTGCGCCGGGAGAGCCGGATCGCGTCCGCCGCCACCCGCAGGTCGCCGCGGACCAGGGTCAGGTCGCCGGCCTCGATGGCGGCGTCCGTCCCGCTGCCCATGGCCAGGCCCAGGTCGGCCTGGGCCAGGGCGGCCGCGTCGTTCACCCCGTCGCCGACCATCGCCACCGAGTGGCCCTGCTGCTGCAGCCGGCGCACCTCGGCCACCTTCTGCTCGGGCAGCACCTCGGCGATCACGTCCGCGGCGGGGATGCCCACCTCGGCGGCGACCGACTCGGCCACCGCCCGGTGGTCGCCGGTCAGCAGCACCGGGCGCAGGCCCAGGGCGCGCAGCTCGGCGATCGCGGCGGCGCTGGTCGGCTTGACGGTGTCGGCCACCACGAGCACCGCGCGGGCGGCGCCGTCCCAGCCGACCGCGACCGCGGTGTGGCCGGCCGCCTCGGCCGCGGCCTTGGCGGCGGCCAGCTCGCCGGTCAGCGGCTGCGCCCAGTCGGCCAGCAGCGACGCGCGGCCGGCCAGCACCGCGTGGCCGTCCACCACGCCCTGGACGCCCAGGCCGGGCCGGTTCTCGAAGGATTCGACGGCGGGCAGCCCGCCCAGGCGCTCGGCTGCGGCGGCCGCCACGGCGCGGGCGATCGGGTGCTCGGAGGCGTGTTCCAGGGCCCCGGCCAGGCGCAGCGCCTCGGCCTCGGTGGTGCCGGCGGCGGTGTGCACGGCGGTCAGCGCCATCTGACCGGTCGTCACGGTGCCGGTCTTGTCGAGCACGACGGTGTCCACCCGGCGGGTGGTCTCCAGCACCTCGGGGCCCTTGATCAGGATGCCGAGCTGGGCGCCGCGCCCGGTGCCGACCATCAGCGCGGTCGGGGTGGCCAGGCCGAGGGCGCAGGGGCAGGCGATGATCAGCACCGCGACGGCGGCGGTGAAGGCCTGGGTGGGGTCGCCGCCGGCCAGCAGCCAGCCGACCAGGGTGGCCAGCACGATCAGGATCACCACCGGCACGAACACCGCGGAGATCCGGTCGGCCAGCCGCTGGGCGGCCGCCTTGCCGTTCTGCGCCTGCTCGACCAGCGTGGCCATCCGGGCGAGCTGGGTGTCGGCGCCGACCCGGCGGGCCTCCACCACCAGGCGCCCGCCCGCGTTCACGGTGGCGCCGGCGACCGGGTCGCCGACCGCGACCTCGACCGGCACCGACTCGCCGGTGAGCATCGAGGCGTCCACGGCGGAGGCGCCCTCGACCACCACGCCGTCGGTGGCGACCTTCTCGCCCGGGCGGACCACGAACCGGTCGCCGACCCGCAACTCGGCCACCGGGATCCGCTGCTCCCGCCCGCCGCGCAGCACCGCGACGTCCTTGGCGCCCAGGTCCAGCAGGGCGTGCAGGGCGGCCCCGGCGCGGCGCTTGGAGCGGGCCTCCAGCCAGCGGCCGAGCAGGATCAGCGTGGTGACGGCGGCGGCCGTCTCCAGGTAGAGGGTGGACGCGGCGTCGCCGCGGCCGACCGCCAGGGTGAACTCGTGCTTCATGCCGGGCATCCCGGCCCGGCCGAGGAAGAGCGCCCAGACCGACCAGCCGAAGGCCGCCAGGGTGCCGAGCGAGACCAGGGTGTCCATGGTGGCGGCGCCGTGCCGCAGGTTGGTGACGGCGGCCTTGTGGAAGGGCCAGCCGCCGTGGGCCACCACCGGCCAGGCGAGCGCGAAGGCGAGCCACTGCCAGTCGGTGAACTGCAGCGCGGGGACCATGGAGAGCAGCACGACCGGGACGGTGAGCACGGCGGAGAGCAGCAGCCGGTCGCGCAGCGGGTCGGGCTCGACGGGCTGCTCGGCGGGGGCGGCGGGGGCCTGCGGCGGCGGGGGCAGCTCGGCGGTGTAGCCGGTCCGCTCCACGGTGGCGATCAGGTCGGCGACGCTCACCCCGGGCTCGAAGTCGACCCGGGCCTTCTCGGTGGCGAAGTTGACGGTGGCCGCCACGCCCGCCATCTTGTTGAGCTTCTTCTCGATCCGGGCGGCGCAGGAGGCGCAGGTCATGCCGCCGATGGCGAGCTCCACCCGGTCGGTGGCGGTGCTCGTGCCCTGGGAGTCCAGGGGGTGGGTGGTGCTCATGGTCGCGCTCCTTCCGGGAAGGGGGTGAGGGGGGCGGCGGCGCGCCCCCCGCGGTCGGCTCAGGAGGCCGGGCCGACCAGCTCGTAGCCGGCCTCGTCGATGGCGGCGCGGACCGCGGCCTCGTCGAGCGGCTGATCGGAGGAGACGGTCACGGTACCGGCCTTGGCGTCCGCGGCGACACTGAGGACGCCCTGCAGGGCGGAGAGCTCCGTGCTGACCGACTTCTCGCAGTGGCCGCAGCTCATGCCGGTGACGGAGTACGTGGTGGTGCTGGACATGAGGGCCTCCGAGGAGTCAGGGGCGCCCGGTTCGGCGCCGTACTGGTGGGAACACCATACCCCCTAGGGGTATTCCAGGGGGAAGGGGGACCGGGGTCGCGGTGAGACGCTGGTCACGATCCAGCCACCGACAGTAGTCGCACCCGTACCGCGGGTCGCGCTGCGGCACTCCCGGGGTGGGAGAAGGGTGCCGCGGGCGGCCGAGTAGGACAAATCGGTCAACCGGTGCCGGGGACACCGCGCGGGTCGAGCCGGGCGGAGCGGAATGTCCGTAAGGTGCGAGAGGTGTTCCGTCGTCGTTCCCCGGGCAGTGCCGGCCCACCGCAGCCCGACCTGTCCGGGCTCGCCCGCGGCCGGCGGCGTCGTGCGCTGGCCGCGGTGGACCTGCGGGACCTGTCCTGGCGCCGGCGGGCCGCGCCGGCCCTGATCGCGATCCTCGCCGTCGTGGTGGCGGACCTGGCTACCGGCAAGGAGCGCTACCTGGCACCGCTGATGACCGTGGTGCCCTCGGTCGCGGCGCTCACCCTGTCGGCGGTCGGCGTGCTGGGCGTCTGCACCTTCGGCCTGGCCGTGCTGCTCGCGCTGAACCGCTACGACGACGTCACGGCCGTGCACGACCAGCGGTTCCTGTTCGGCACCATCGTCACCTACACGGCGCTGAGCCTGTTCAGCGCCTACGTGGCCGAGGTGCGGATGCGCCGGGCGGCCGCCTTCGCCGCCGTCAGCTCGGTGGCCGAGGCGGCCCAGCGGGCGCTGCTGCAACGCCCGGGGCCGGAGGTCGGGACGCTGCGGCTGGCGGTGCGGTACGCCTCCGCCGCCGACGAGGCGCGGATCGGCGGGGACCTCTACTCGGTGCTGGACACCCCGCACGGCACCCGGCTGCTGGTGGGCGACGTCCGCGGCAAGGGGCTGGAGGCGGTGCAGACCGCGGCCGTGGTGCTCGGCGCGTTCCGGGAGGCCGCCTACGACGAGGCCGAACTGCCCGAGGTGGCCGACCGGATCGAGGCCAGCGTGGAACGCCACGTGCCGGACGGCGAGTTCACCACCGCGGTGTTCGCCCAGGTGCACCCGGCCGGCGTGCTGGAGCTGCTGCAGGCCGGGCACGTGCCGCCGCTGCGGGTGGCCCCGGACGGCACGGTGACCGCGCTGGAGCTGCCCGACCCCTGGGTGCCGCTGGGCCTGGGCCGGCTGGTGCCCGGGCAGCCGGAGTGCGTCCGGCTGCCCTTCGAGGCGGGCGACGTGCTGGTGCTCTGCACCGACGGGGTGGTGGAGGCCCGCCGGTCCGGCCGCGGACCGTTCTACCCGCTGCCGGAGCGGGTCGGCGCGCTGGTGGCCGGGGCCGGCGGCTCGGTGGCCGAGTTGGACCACGCGGTGGGCCGGCTCTACCAGGACCTGCTGGCCCACACCGGCGGCGAACTGAACGACGACGCGCTGCTGCTGCTGGTGGCGCGCCGCACCTGACCCCGGATCAGCGGCCGGTCGCGTCGGCGAGGGCGCGGAAGAGCAGGGCGGTGGAGGTGGCGCCCGGGTCCTGGTGGCCGACGCTGCGCGGGCCCAGGTAGGAGGCGCGCCCCTTGCGGGCCTCCAGCGGAACGGTGGCCCGCGCCCCGGCCTCCGCCGCCTCGGCGGCCAGCGCGGCCGCCTCGCGCAGCGAGAAGCCGTCGAACGCGGCCCGCTCCAGCGCGGCCACGGCGGGTTCGAAGGCGTCCACCATGGTCTTGTCGCCGACCGCGGCGCCGCCCAGCTTCTGCACCGCCGTCAGGCCCGCGCGCAGCGACTCGGCCAGTGCGGTCGGATCGGCCGTCGGGGCCGGCAGCGACCGGCCCGCGGTGCGCAGCGCGCTGCCGTACAGCGGCCCGGAGGCACCGCCGACCTTGGAGATCAGGGTGGCCCCGGCCTTGGTCAGCAGCTCCCCGGGCGGGGTGTCGGCGGGCAGCGCGGCCAGCGCCTCGGTGACCGCGGCGAACCCGCGGCGCAGGTTGCTGCCGTGGTCGCCGTCGCCGATCGCGGCGTCCAGCTCGGTCAGCCGCTCGTGCTGCTGCTCGACGGCCGCGGCGGCGGCCCGCAGCCAGGCGAGGGCGAGGTCGTGGTCCAGGGTGAAGGACATCGGATGCTCCGTCAGGTGTCCGGGCGGGGGCGTCAGCCGAGGCGCAGGGCGGGGGTGCGGACCGGCGCGTCCCACAGCTCCAGCAGGTCGGGATCGGCCTTGGTCAGGGTGAGCGAGAAGCCGGCCATGTCCAGGCTGGTCACGTAGTTGCCGACCAGGTTGCGGGCGATCGTGATGCCGCGTCCGGCCAGTTGGGCGGCCACCTCGCCGTAGACCAGGTACAGCTCGTGCAACGGGGTCGCGCCCAGGCCGTTGACCAGCGCGATCACCTGGTCCCCGGGGACCAGGGTGTGCTCGGCCAGGACCGTGTCCACCACCTCGGCGACCAGCTCGTGCGCCGGGCGCAGCTTCTCCCGGCGGCGGCCCGGCTCGCCGTGGATGCCGACGCCGACCTCGATCTCGTCGGCGGGCAGGTCGAAGCCGGGCTTGCCGGCGGCCGGCACGGTGGCGGCGGTCAGCGCCACCGCGAACGAGCGGGAGGCGGCGTTGGCGAGCTGCGCGATCGAGGCCACCGCGGCCGCGTCGGCCCCGCGCTCGGCCAGGGCGCCGGCCACCTTCTCCACCACCACGGTGGCGCCGGTGCCGCGCCGCCCGGCGGTCCAGGTGGAGTCCTTGACCGCCACGTCGTCGTCGACCAGGACGGTGCGGACCTCGATGCCCTCGTCGGCCGCGAGCTCGGCGGCCAGTTCGAAGTTGAGCACGTCGCCGGTGTAGTTCTTCACCACGAGGACCACTCCGGCACCGCCGTGCACCGCCTTGACCGCGCTGAGCACCTGGTCCGGGACGGGGGAGGTGAAGACCTCGCCCGGGCAGGCGGCGTCCAGCATGCCCGGACCCACGAAGCCCGCGTGCAGCGGCTCGTGCCCCGAGCCGCCGCCGGAGACCAGGGCCACCTTGCCCGGCCGCGGGGCGTCGCCGCGCCGGATCACCCGGGCCTCCCGATCCACCGTCAACTCCGGGTGGGCGGCCGCGATTCCGGCCAGGGTGTCGTCGAGCACGGTCTCGGGGGTGTTGATCAGCTTCTTCACTGCCGGCTCCCGTGGTGGTGGTCGAACGGTCCGTTGCGAACCTACGCCACCCGGGTGGGATTCCTCATCGGTTCGCCGCGTCCTGGCGTGGCGGGCGGTCTACCCTCGGACGTCATGAGGACTTCGGTGGGTATCGTCCTGGTCTCGCACAGCCCGCGGCTCGGGGCGGGGGTGGCCGAGCTGGCCGAGCAGTTGGGGGGCGGGGCGGTCGCGGTGGTGGCGGCGGCCGGGACCGAGGACGGGCAGCTCGGGACCAGTGCCGAGCTGATCGAGGCGGCGGTGCGGCAGGTCGACTCCGGGGCCGGGGTGGTGGTGCTGCCGGACCTGGGCAGCGCGGTGCTCACCGCCCGGGCGGTGCTGATCGAGCTGGGCGAGCCGGAGCAGGTGGTGCTGGTGGACGCGCCGTTCGTGGAGGGCGCGGTGGCCGCCGTGGTCACCGCCTCCACCGGCGCGGCGCTGGCGGAGGTGGTCCGCTCCGCGCACGAGGCCTGGCAGGCGCGCAAGTTCTGACCCGGCGTCACTTGGCGTCGGCGTAGCACTCCACCACGGCCGTGGTCATCGGGAACCGCACCGGGGTGTCGCCGAAGACCAGTCCGGTCGCCTCCTCGGCCGCGGCGGCGACCGCCGCGGCCACCTGCTCGGCCAGCGCGGCGGGGGTGTGCACCACCACCTCGTCGTGCTGGAAGAAGACCAGGTGCGGCTCGGGCGCCAGCTCGGCGAGCCGGCGGCGCAGCGCGGCCAGCAGGGCCAGCGCCCAGTCGGCGGCGCTGGCCTGGATCACGAAGTTGCGGGTGAACCGGCCGCGGGCCCGGGTCGAGCGCCCGCCCTGGGCGTCCTCGCCGGTGGCGCCCTCGGCCAGGTCCAGCCAGGCGTCCGAGGGCGGCGGGCAGGGCCGGCCGAGCCGGGAGCGCACGATGCCGCCCTCCTCCCCGGTGCGGGCGGCGGCCTCCACGTAGCCCATCGCCGCCGGGTAGCGCTGGCGCAGGACCGCCAGCAGCGGGCCGATGTCCCCACTGGTCTGCCCGTACATCGCGCCGAGCAGACCGAGCTTGGCCTTGTCCCGGTCGCCGCGGAAGGCGGTGGCGGCCAGCGCCTGGTAGAGGTCGCCGCCGGCCGCGGTGCGGGCCAGGGCCGCGTCCTCGGAGAGGGCGGCCAGCACGCGCGGTTCCAGCTGCGCACCGTCCGCCACCACCAGCAGCCAGCCGGGATCGGCCACCACGGCGCGGCGCAGCATCCGCGGGATCTGCAGCGCGCCGCCGCCCCGGCTGGCCCAGCGACCGGAGACCACCCCGCCCACCACGTACTCGGGGCGGAACCGGCCGCCGCGGGCCCAGGCGTCCTGCCAGGCCCAGCCGTGCGCGGTGTGGATCCGGGACAGCTCCTTGTAGCGGATCAGCAGCTCGGCGGCCGGGTGGTCGACGGTGCGCAGCTCCCAGATCCGGGTGGAGTTCAGCCGGATCCCGCGGTCGGCGAAGGCCTTGATCACCTGGGTGTGCGAGTCGGGGTTGAACGGCTTGGCGCCCAGCGCCCGGTGCAGCTGGGCGGAGAGCTCGACCAGCCGGGCGGGCTGGGTGCCGGGGATGGTCGGGCGCGGGCCGAGCAGGTCGGTGAGCAGCGCGTCGTGCACCTCGGCGCGCCAGGGCAGGCCGTCGGCGGCCATCTCGGTGGCGGCCAGCGCGCCGGCCGACTCGGCGGCCACCAGCAGGCGGAACCGGGACCGCTCGGCGGGGTCCTCGATCGCGGCCAGCCGGCGCTGCTGCTCCGCGTGCACCGCGAGCACCGCCGTCAGCGGATCGGTGCCGGAGGGCAGTTGCAGGCGGTCGGGGGCGAACAGGGTGTCCTGTGCCTCGCCGGCGCCGTGCTCCGGCAGGTCCTCCGGCACCGGCAGGCCGCGCAGCCGGCACCAGGCGGCGCCCAGCGAGCGCCCGGCGCCCCAGCGGCCCTCGTGCGCCAGCAACAGGGCCTCCACCAGCCGCAGGTCGTGGCAGCGGGCCGGCCGGCGGGGCAGCTCGGGCAGCAGCGGGGCGTAGGCCGACTCGGCGCTCGCCCAGACCCAGCGCGGACGCTCGGCGGCCTCCAGCTCACCGACGGTGGCGGCCAGGTCCGCGGTGCGCAGCGCGGTGCCGACCGGTTCGCCGGCCTCGGTGATCCGGTGCAACCGGCCACCGCGCCCGTGCTGGTCGGGCACCAGAGCGATCCTGGTGGTCATCGGCGGCCTCGGTTCGGTCGGTTTGCGGCGGTTGGTGCGGGTGCGATCCCTCGCGGTCCCGACGGTAGCGCGCCGCACCGACAGTGCGCCGCGTATGGTCTGCGGAATGACGGAGAACCCCTTCCTCACCCCGAGCTCGCTGCCCTACCAGCTCCCGCCGTTCAGCGAGATCAGGGACGAGCACCTGCGGCCCGCCCTCGACCAGGGCATGGCCGACCAGCTGGCCGAGATCGCGCGGATCACCACGGCCCAGGAACCGGCCGACTTCGAGAACACCGTGGTGGCGCTGGAGCGGACCGGGCAGCTGCTGCGCCGGGTGACGGCGGTGCTCGACGTGCGGACCGCCGTCGACACCAACCCCGAGTTGCAGGCGCTGGACGCCGAGTACCGGCCCAGGCTGGCCGCGCACAGCGACGCCATCCACCTGGACCGGGCGCTGTTCGAGCGGCTGGACGCCGTGCACGCCCGGCGCGCCGAGCTGGACCTGGACGCCGAGTCGCTGCGGCTGCTGGAGCGCCGCCACCAGGTCTTCGTGCGGGCCGGCGCCCAGCTGCCGCCCGAGCAGCAGCAGCGGCTGCGCGAGCTCAACGCCGAGCTGGCCACCACCTCGTCCGCCTTCGAGCAGAACCTGTTCGCCGCCAACCAGGCCGGCGCGCTGGTGCTGGACCGGGTCGAGCAGTTGGACGGCCTGTCCGAGTCGGCGATCGAGGCGGCCGCGGCCAACGCCCGCGAGCTGGGCCACGACGGCAAGTGGGTGCTGAGCCTGCTCAACTTCACCGTGCAGCCGGCGCTGGCCCAGCTGACCGACCGTGAGGTGCGCCGCCGGCTGCTGGCCGCCGCGGTGGAGCGGGCCGAGCTGAGCAACGGTCGGGTGGCGGCCACGATGGCGGCGCTGCGCGCCGAGCGGGCGGCGCTGTTCGGCTGCCCGAGCCACGCCGCCTACGTGGTGGCCGACGAGACCGCGGGCACCGTGGAGGCGGTCACCGAGCTGCTGGGCCGGCTGGCCCCGCCGGCCGTGGCCAACGCCGAGCGCGAGCTGGCCCGGCTGGCCGCGGCCGCCGAGGCCGACGGCGTCACCGACTTCGGTCCGCACGACGTGCCGTACTACGCCGAGCGGGTCCGCAAGGCCGAGTACGACCTGGACACCGCGGCGCTGCGCCCGTACTACGAGCTGGACCGGGTGCTCTTCGACGGCGTCTTCCACGCGGCCGGCCTGGCCTACGGGCTGACCTTCACCGAGCGCACCGACCTGGTCGGCTACCACGCCGACACCCGGGTCTTCGAGGTCTTCGAGCAGGACGGCACCCCGCTGGGCCTCTTCCTCGCCGACTTCTTCGCCCGCAGCTCCAAGCGGGGCGGCGCCTGGATGGACGAACTGGTCTCGCAGGCCCACCTGTTCGACCGCAAGCCGGTGGTGTTCAACAACCTGAACCTGACCAAGCCGGCGCCCGGCCGCCCGGTGCTGCTCAGCGCGGACGAGGTGCGCACCCTGTTCCACGAGTTCGGGCACGCGCTGCACGGACTCTTCTCGGACGTGCGCCACCCCGGGCTGGCCGGCACCCAGGTGCCGCGCGACTTCGTCGAGTTCCCGTCCCAGGTCAACGAGATGTGGGCGAACTGGCCGGCCGTGCGCGACCGGTTCGCCCGGCACCACGAGACCGGCGAGCCGATCCCGGCCGAGCTGCTGGCCAAGGTCGAGGCGGCCGGGACCTTCGGCCAGGGCGCGGCGCTGGTCGAGGTGCTGGCGGCGGCACTGCTGGACTGGGCCTGGCACACCCTGCCGGCCGGGCAGCCGGTCGAGGACCCGGTGGCGTTCGAGGAGAAGGCGCTCCAGGAGGCCGGGGTCTCGCTGGCCGCGATCCGGCCGCGCTACCGGACCGGCTACTTCAGCCACCTCTTCGTCAACGGCTACAGCGCCGGCTACTACGCCTACCTGTGGTCCGAGGTGCTGGACGCGGACACCGTGGAGTGGTTCAAGGAGAACGGGCGCTCGGAGCGGGAGAGCGGCGAGGTGTTCCGGCGCGAGCTGCTGGCCCGCGGCGACTCCCGCCCGGCGCTGGACTGCGTGCGCGCGGTGCTGGGGCG
>NZ_JBHYKG010000307.1:0-9990 GCF_042741245.1 Kitasatospora sp. NPDC058965 | reverse complement strand
TGCACCCTGCTGCGCCCGCCCAGGCCCCACCACCATCCGACCTTCTGCGGAGTGAGGAACCCCCGTGGACGACAGCATGCTCTCGGCGGCCCTCGGGTCGGCCGGCCTGACCTACCTGGGCCTGGTCGATCCGACCGAGCCGCTGATCCCGCCCGACCTGGCCGGGTTCATCGTCAACTGCGACGACGCGTACGTCTTCTTCGCCGACGGCGTCGACCTGGACGACCCGCGGCTGGCGGCCCGGCTCAACGAGTCCTGGCGGCGCGGCGCCGAGGCGGCCGGGCTGCTCGGCGGCGCCCCGTTCCTGCTCGGTGTGGCCCAGGGGGCCGGTGCGGGCTCCGGCCACCGGACGTGGGCGCGGGTCACGCTGACCGAACCCTGGGACCTGGCCGGCGCGCCCCCCGGACCGCTCGGCCACGGGCCCGGCCGGCCGACCTTCGTGATGCTCTCGGCGGACGGCGAGGGCATCCTGCGGATGAGCTACGGCGAGGTCATGGGCGAGTGCACGGTGGTGCGCGGGCCGGCCCGGGTGCCGGTGTTGCGGGCCCATGCCGAGCGGATGCTGGGCCGGGCCCGGCTGGACCCGTTCACCCGCTCCGCCGTCGAGCGCTGGCTGGCCGCCCACCCGACGCCCTGACACCCCGTGACCGGACACCCCGCGCCCCGAGCGCGCGCGTCGCGGCCGACCGCCCGTCAGGTCCCGATGAACGTCTCCAGCCCGCGCAGGAACACCTCGATCTTGAACGCGAAACGCTGGTCGCCGTCGCCGCCCACCATGGTCGCGGCCCGGCTGCTGAGCAGCGGGAAGCGGTCGGGGGGCAGCTGCGCGAAGTAGTCCTGCACCTTCCCGAAGTACGCCTCGGTGTCGGTGCCGGGGGGCAGTCGGTCGGCGTACAGCGAGGACTCGTAGGCGTCGGTGTCGATCAACTGGCCCAGGCCGTCCAGTGCCCAGGCCGCCACCTGCTCCGGCACGCCGGCCCCGATCAGCAGGCCGAACAGGAACTCGGCGATCCGCAGCTGGTTGGCGCCCATCGGGATGCTGCCGAGCGAGACCAGGGTGATGTCGCGGTGCTGGACGAAGACCCGCTGGGCAGCCAGGCTGACCTCCAGCACCTGCTCCTTCCAGCGGGCCGGGTCGATCCGGTCGGGCAGCGGGATCTCGCCGCTGATCCGCTCCAGCATCAGCTCGCAGAGCTCGTCCTTGTTGGAGACGTGCGCGTACAGCGAGGCGGGCCCGGTGCCCAGCTCCTGGGCGACCCGGCGCATGGTGACCCCGGCCAGGCCCTCGGCGTCCAGGATCCGGATCCCGGCGTCGACGATGGCCGCCCGGCTCAGCGGCGGTCGGGCCTCCGCCTTGGGGGCCTTGTGCCACGGGATCTCGGGCATCGCGGACTCCACTGGGCCACCTGCTTTCCTGCGCTCGCGTTCCTGCGCCTCGGTGACGAACATCGTACTCACGGCGAACGTTGTTCCAACAACGAACACCGTTCTTGCCAGATGTCTTGATCACCATGTAGAACACTGTTCGTGGAGACGAACAGTGTTCTTAGCGCGGCGGCCCCGTACAGATGGCGGTGGGCCGCCCTCTTCGTGATCCTGGCGGCCGAGGTGATGGACCTCATGGACGCCGTGATCACCAACATCGCGGCCCCCTCGATCCGGGCCGACATCGGCGGCGGCGAGAGCCTGATGCAGTGGCTCGGCGCCGCCTACACGCTGGCGATGGCGATCGGCCTGATCACCGGCGGGCGCCTCGGCGACATCTACGGCCGCAAGCGGATGTACCTGATCGGCGCCGCGGGCTTCACCCTCGGCTCGCTCGCCTGCGCCGTCGCCCAGGCGCCCGGCCAGCTGATCGCGGCCCGGGTGGTCCAGGGCCTGCTGGGCTCGGTCATGCTGCCGCAGGGCCTGAGCATCCTCAAGGAGGTCTTCGACGACGAGGAGCAGGCCAAGGCCTTCGGCCTGTTCGGCCCGGTGATGGGCCTGTCCTCGGTCGGCGCCCCGGTGCTGGCCGGCTGGCTGGTGGACGCGAACCTGTTCGGCACCGGCTGGCGGATGATCTTCCTGGTCAACCTGCCGCTCGGCCTCTTCGCGCTGGCCGGCGGCCTGGCCTTCCTGCCCGCGCACAGCAGCACCCGCACCGTGCGGCTCGACCTGGTGGGCGCGCTGCTCGCCGCGGTCGGCTCGGCGCTGATCGTCTACCCGCTGGTCCAGGGCCGCGAGCACGGCTGGCCCGCCTGGGCCTTCGTGCTGATGGCGCTGTCCGTCGCGGTCTTCGGCTTCTTCGCCTGGTTCGAGGGGCGCAAGAGCCGCAGCGGCGGCGACCCGCTGGTGGAGCCCAGCCTGTTCCGCAAGCGCGGCTTCAGCGGCGGCATGGTGCTCGGCCTCATCTTCTTCTCGGCGATGACCGGCTTCTGGCTGACCTTCAGCCTCTACGCCCAGATCGGCCTGCACTACTCGCCGCTCAAGGCGGGCCTGGCCGGCATCCCGTCCTCGGTCGGCATGGTGGCCGCCTTCGGCGCCTCGCAGGCGCTGCTCAGGTTCGGCCGCAAGGTGATGCACCTGGGCGTGCTGGTGATGGCGGCGGGCGTCGGCGGCCTGATCCTGACCCTGCACCTCGCGGGCCTGGGCGTGACGCCCTGGCAGGTGGCCCCGGCCCTGCTGGTCGCCGGGCTCGGGATGGGCCTGGTGATGGCCCCGTTCTTCGGCAGCGTGCTGGCCTCCGTGGAGCAGCACGAGGCCGGCTCGGCCTCCGGCACGCTCACCTCGGTGCAGCAGCTCGGCGCGGCGCTGGGCACCGCGATCCTCGGCACCGTCTACTTCCAGCGGGCCAAGGGCGGTGACTTCCTCTGGGCCGAGCAGGTCACCCTCTGGGTGGAGATCGCGATGCTCGCGGTGGTGTTCGTGGCGATCTTCCTGCTGCCCGCGCAGACCCAGGAGCAGTCCGCCGAGGCTCCGGCCGCGGCCCCGGCCGAGCAGGCCGACCAGGTGCCGGCCTGAGCCGGACGGCCCGGACCCGGGCCGGATAACCAGCTGACGACGGGGACCCGGCCGTCTACGGTGAGCCCATGCGCCGTGACGACCAGGTCCTCGTCTTCGATGCGGACGACACCCTCTGGGAGAACAACATCCGCTTCGAGCGGGCCATCGACGCCTTCCTGGCGGAGGTGGCCCCCTTCGCGCCCGACCGGGCGGCGGCCCGGGCGGTGCTGGACGGTGTCGAGGCCGCCAACTCCGCCGCCCACGGCTACGGGTCCGAGGTGTTCCGGCTCAGCCTCGGCGAGGCCTTCGCCCTGCTCGCGCACCGCCCGCCCGGGCCCGCCGAGCTGGACCGCTTCGCGGCACTGGCCGCCACCGTCACCTCGGCCGAGGTGGAGCTGATCGACGGCGTCGCCGAGACCCTGCCCGCGCTCGCCGCCCGGCACCACGTCCTGCTGCTCACCAAGGGCGACCGGGCCGAGCAGCAGGCCAAGCTGGACGCCTCCGGCCTGCTGGGGCACTTCCGCTCGGTGCACATCGAGCCGGAGAAGGACCTGCCCACCTACCGGCGGCTGATCGACGGTCAGGCGCTGGCGCCGGAGCGGACCTGGATGATCGGCAACTCGCCGAAGTCCGACATCCTGCCCGCCCGCGCCGCCGGGCTGAACGCCGTCTTCATCCCGCACCAGCACACCTGGTCACTGGACGACGCGGCGCTGGACCCGGCCGACACCGGGGTGCTGCGACTGTCCGCCTTCGCCGAACTGGGGGAACACTTCTGATGGGTACCGCCGCACCGAGCGTCTCGGTCGTCTTCCTCTGCCACGACGGCGCGGGCCGCTTCCTGCTGGCCCGCCGCGCCCCGGCGGCCCGGGACGAGCCCGGGCGCTGGGACTGCGGGGCCGGCGGCCTGGAGTTCGGCGAGACCTTCGAGCAGGCGGTGGCCCGCGAGGTGCGCGAGGAGTACACCGCCGAGCCCCGCGACACGGTGGTGCTCGGGGTGCGCAACGTGCTGCGCGGCCCCGCCGGTGACGGGGGGCCGGTGGACTCGCACTGGGTGGCGGTGGTCTGCCTGGCCCGGGTCGACCCCGACCGGGTGGCGATCGGCGAGCCGCACAAGTTCGACGCGCTCGGCTGGTTCACCGCCGACGCGCTGCCCGCGCCGCTGCACTCCCAGCTGGCCGCCACCCTCGACCTGGCGCTGCCTCAGCTCGCCGCGGTCAGCGTGACCGCCGCCTCCGGCGAGTAGAGCGAGAAGGTCAGCGACTCCTGCAGGTAGAGGCGGACCGACTCGGCGTCGTGCGAGAGGTAGCCGATCGACAGGTCCTGGCCGAGGTGCAGCTCGAAGTCGCCGCCCCGGGTGGAGAGCAGCAGTGCGCCGGTCAGCGCCGGCGCCCAGACGATCTCGCCGGTCACCACCCGGGCCAGGTGCTGGCGGACCGGGTAGCCGTGGTTGGAGGTCTCGTTGACCGCCGTGTAGGCGTCCGCGCCGAGCAGCAGCGCGTACGGCCCGTCCACCCCGGCCAGCCGCAGCGTCGTGATGGCCCGGCTGACCGCGTCCGGGTACTCGGTGACGTCGGTCGGCAGGATCACCGCGGGGTTCTCCGCACCCGTGCGCACCCCGGCGATGCCCGCGGCCGGCCAGCCCTCGAAGATCGCCGTGTCCTCGGCCTGGGCCATCAGCCGGGCCGCCTCCTTGACCGGCTGCCAGTCGGAGTCCTTGGAGCCGCGCTCCACGTCGTCCACCGCCTGCCGGTCCAGGGTGAACGGCACCCGCAGCTCCACCACCGGCCGGGACTGGCGGGCCTGCGCTTCGGTGCCGGGCACCAGGGTGGCGATCGGCCGCTGGTGCCCGGAGCCGACGGCCGCCAGCTGCGGGCCGGCCGGTCCGTCCAGGTCGACCACCCGGCGCCCGGCCAGGTGCAGGGTGAAGGTGCGCCGGGCCTCCTCCTCGATCTCCGCCCAGGCCGGAGCGGACACGGGCGCCAGGTCACGGTGCAGGTTGCTCATCGGGTCAGGCTCCTGTCGGGAGGTCGGGACGGTCAGGGGTGGTGCTGCCCAGCCCTTTGAGGCTGCCGATGCCCAGCGATCCGTCGGCCACCGCGCGCCCGGCGGCCGCGGCGGCGGCGGGCGGTGCGGCCAGCCAGTCGGCCGAAGGAACGAAGAAGAGCGAGCCGGTGACCGCCGTCGAGACGTCGAGCAGCCGGTCGTGCCGGCCGTCCCCGCCCTTGCCCAGGAACATGTTGGCCAGCATCTCCTCGGTCACCGCGGGGGTGCGGCAGTAGCCGATGAAGTAGGTGCCGGCCTCGCCGGTGCGGAACGAGTTGAAGGGCATGTTCATCCGCAGGATCTGCCGCTCGGTGCCGTCCGCGGCCGCCTCCAGCGAGGTGAGCGCGACGTGCGAGTCGGCCGGCTTCTCGGCCTCGGACAGCTCGACGTCGGCCAGCTTGGTCCGCCCGACCGAGGCCTCCTGCTGCTCCACCGTCAGGCGCTCCCAGGCGGCGAGGTCGTGCAGGTACTTCTGCACGATCACGTAGCTGCCGCCGGCGAACTCGGCGTCCTCGGCGCCGACCAGCGCGGCCGCCCCGGCCTCGGTGCCCTCCGGGTTCTCGGTGCCGTCCACGAAGCCGAGCAGGTCGCGCCGGTCGAAGTAGCGGAAGCCGGTGGTCTCGTCCACCACGTCGACCGCGCCGCGCAGCCGGGAGAGCAGTTGGGCGGCCAGTTCGTAGCAGGCGTCCTGCTGCTCGGCCCGGATGTGCAGCAGCAGGTCGCCGGGGGTGGCGGGGGCGGTGTGCCGCTCGCCGCGCAGCTCGCGGAACGGGTGCAGCTGGGCGGGGCGCGGGCCGTCGACCAGCCGGTCCCACAGCAGCGCGCCGATCCCGACCACGCAGGTCAGCCCGGCCTGCGGGACCCGGAAGCCGACCGCCCGGCGCAGGCCGGCCAGCTCCGGCAGCAGCGCGCGCACCGCGGCCTCGCCGCCGGGCCGCACGGTCAGCACCAGGAAGCGGGCCGCGGTGGTCAGCGCGGCGGTGACGGGCTGGGCGAGCGGCTGCTGGTCCATCGTCACCGTTCCTGTTCGCTGCGGTCGCCGGCCCAGAGGGTGTGGAAGCTGCCCTCGCGGTCCACCCGGCGGTAGGTGTGGGCGCCGAAGTAGTCGCGCTGGCCCTGGATCAGCGCGGCGGGCAGCCGCTGGGCGCGCAGCGAGTCGTAGTAGGCGAGCGCCGTGGCGAAGCCGGGCACCGGCACCCCCAGCTGGCTCGCGGTGGAGACCACCCGGCGCCAGGCGGACTGGGCCCGGCCGAGGGCCTGCTGGAAGTACTCGTCGGCGAGCAGCGTGGGCAGCTCCGCGCCGCCGGTGGCGTAGGCGGCCTCGATGCTGGTGAGGAACCGGGCCCGGATGATGCAGCCGCCGCGCCAGATGGCGGCCATCGCCCCGGGCGAGACCTGCCAGCCGTACTCGGCGCTGCCGGCCTGGATCTCGTTGAAGCCCTGCGCGTAGGCGACGATCTTGGAGGCGTAGAGCGCCTGCTCCACGTCCTCGGCGAACCGGTCGGAGGCCGCGCTGTCCAGCCAGGTCTCGGTCGGCCCCGGCAGGCCGCGGGCGGCCTCGCGCAGCTCGGCGCTGCCGGACAGCGAGCGGGCGAAGACCGCCTCGGCGATGCCGCCGACCGGGACGCCGAGCTCCAGCGCGGTCTGCACGGTCCAGCGACCGGTGCCCTTCTGCTCGGCCCGGTCCTGCACCACGTCCACGAAGGGCTTGCCGGTGTCGGGGTCGACGTGGCCGAGCACCTCGGCGGTGATCTCGATCAGGTAGGACTCCAGCCGGCCCTGGTTCCAGCCGCGGAAGATCTCGGCGATCTCGCCGGGCTGCCGGCCGGCGGCGTGCCGCAGCAGGTCGTAGGCCTCGGCGATCAGCTGCATGTCGGCGTACTCGATGCCGTTGTGCACCATCTTGACGAAGTGTCCGGCGCCGTCGGGGCCCACGTGGGTGCAGCAGGGGCGGCCCTCCACCTTGGCGGCGATCGACTCCAGCAGCGGCCCCAGGCTCTCGTACGCCTCGGCGGTGCCGCCGGGCATGATGCTCGGGCCCAGCAGGGCGCCCTCCTCGCCGCCGGAGACACCCGCGCCGACGAAGTGCAGCCCCAGCTCGCGCAGCCGGGCCTCGCGCCGCCGGGTGTCCTCGAAGTGCGCGTTGCCGCCGTCCATCACGATGTCGCCCGGATCCAGCAGCGGCACCAGCCCGTCGATCACGGCGTCGGTGGGCGCGCCGGCCTTGACCATGACGACGATCCGGCGCGGGCGCACCAGCGCGGCGACGAACTGGGCGACCGTCTCGGTCGGCACGAAGGCGCCCTCGTGCCCGAACTCGGAGACCAGCGCGGTGGTCCGGGCCCCGGTGCGGTTGTGCAGCGCCACCCGGTGCCCGTGCCGGGCGAAGTTGCGGGCCAGGTTGCGGCCCATGACGGCCAGTCCGGTCACGCCGATGTCGGCGGAACTGCGAGTGGTCATGCGAGGTGGCTCCACTTCGGGTCGCACTGGCGGATCATCACCCAGCCTGCCGTGCCCGCGCGGCCCCCGCACGCCGACATCCGCCGGAAGCGACCGGCAGCGTCCGTACAGCGGACGGACAACGTGAGGTCGGGCGGCGCTACCGCCGCGCGGCGGCGTGCCGCCCCCGCCGGCGGGGGCGGGTGACCCGCGGGCGGCCCGGGTCGGTGAGGCTGAGCAGCAGGGCGAGTGCGGGCGGGACGGTCAGCAGGAGCAGGGTGAGCGTCAATCCGGACACCTCTTTCCGATCGTGAGCGAACGGCCGTGAAGGCAGTCTGGCCACTGCCGGCAGTCCGGTAACCGGCCGTCACACCGGTGTCCCAGCCCCGTCACCCACCTCGCCCAGCACGGTGTCGGACGTCCGGCTGTACCGGCTCCCCGTCCGGGTGAGCACCCGTGACCACCCGGGCGGGCTACCCTGCGGGGTATGCCTAGTGCCTACTGGAACGGCCAGTTGATCGCCGAGAGTGCGGACACCGTGGTGGTGGAGGGCAACCACTACTTCCCCCGGGAGTCCGTCGACGCCGCGCTGCTCACCGACTCCGACACCACCACCGTCTGCTCCTGGAAGGGCACCGCGAACTACCACTCGCTGGTGGTCGACGGTGCGACCAATCCCGACGCGGTCTGGTACTACGCCGACCCCAAGCCCGACGCGGACATGGTCCGCGACCGGGTCGCCTTCTGGCACGGCGTGGAGATCCGGGACTGACCGGCCGCACCGGCCTACCCTGGGCCGGTGCGAGACCTGCTGCGCGGCGCCTGGCGGACGGCGGTCCCGGAGCCGGGCGACCGGCACGGGCCGCTGCCGCCGCTGCTGCTCGCGCTCACCGTGCTGAGCGGGATGATCGACGCGGTCAGCTACCTGATGCTGGGGCACGTCTTCGTGGCGAACATGACCGGCAACGTGGTCTTCCTCGGGTTCGCCCTGGCCGGTGCGCCGGGCTTCTCGGTGACCGCGTCGGTGGTGGCGCTGGTCGCCTTCGCGGTCGGCGCCTTCCTCGGCGGGCGGTTGCTGGCGGGGGTGGCGCACCGCGGCCGGGCGCTGCTGCGGACGGCGCTGGTGGAGACCGTGCTGCTGGCGGCCGCCGCCCTGGTGGTCGCGGTCTTCCCGGTCGGCGACGCCGCCGCCGAGACCTCGCGCCACCTCGCCACCACGCTGCTCGCCCTGGCCATGGGCATCCAGAACGCGATGGTCGGCGTGCTGGCCGTGCCCGACCTGACCACCACGGTGCTCACCCGGACCATCACCGCCGCCTTCGCCGACACCGGGCGCACCGGGCGCCTGGAGGAGAAGGCGGGACGCCAGCTGCTGTCGGTGCTGACGCTGGCCGCCGGGGCCGCCGCGGGCGCCGTGCTGGTGCGCCACGCCGAGCAGGCGGTCGCGCTGGGCGTCCCGGCCGCGCTGGCGCTGACCGTCGCCCTCGCGGCCGTGCGCCCCGCGCGGTCGGCCGCCGGCTGGCGCGAGCGGCCCTGACGGGCCGTCAGGGGAAGCCCTTCGTATTCCCACCGGGCAGGTGGCAAACGTCACGCTCCGCCATGGGCCACCTACGGTGGCGTAGGTCACTTGAGACAGTGAAGTATCTCGTTCCATGGCTGACCTACTGGAGACCCTTGACCTGACCTCCTACGCGGCCCTCGGGGACAGTTTCACCGAAGGCCTCAACGACCCCAGCCCGGACGGCGGTTACGCCGGCTGGGCCGACCGGCTGGCGTTGCTGCTGGCCGAGCGCGTACCGGCGGGCGGGTTCCGGTACGCCAACCTCGCGGTGCGCGGGCGCCTGCTGGACCAGATCGTGGCCGAGCAGGTGCCGCAGGTGCGCCGGATCCAGCCGGACCTGGTCACCTTCTGCGCCGGCGGCAACGACATCCTGCGCCCGGGCAGCGATCCGGACGAGGTCGCCGAGCGGTTCGAGCGGGCCGTGGTCCAGCTCACCGGGTCGGCGGGCAAGGTGCTGATCTGCACCGGGTTCGACACCCGCGGCGTGCCGGTGCTCAAGCACCTGCGCGGCAAGATCGCGACCTACAACGTGCACCTGCGGGCGATCGCGGACCGCAACGACTGCGCAGTGGCCGACCTCTGGTCGCTGCGCACGCTGCAGGGCCGGCCGGCCTGGAGCGACGACCGGCTGCACCTGTCCCCCGAGGGGCACCAGCGGGTCGCCCTGCTGGCGGCCCGGGCGCTGGGACTGAGCACCGACGCCGACCCGGCCGAGCCGTGGCCGGCCGAGAGCGTGCGCACCGACGCCGAGGTGCGCCGGGAGAACCTGCAGTGGGCCCGCGACTACCTGATCCCGTGGGTCGGCCGCCGGCTGCGCGGCGAGTCCTCGGGCGACAACGTCGAGGCCAAGCGGCCGGACCTGCTGCCGCTGTAGGTCCGGACTCCTGCCGCCGCGTGCTGTCCGGCCGGTCCTGCCGGACGCGCGAGGGCGGGTGGTGGACCAGGGACCCACCACCCGCCCT
>NZ_JBHYKG010000306.1:0-10010 GCF_042741245.1 Kitasatospora sp. NPDC058965 | reverse complement strand
CCCCGACCGCCGCCCCGGGGCGGTACTCGGAATTTCCGAGTCCCGCCCCGGGGCGCCGTCGTACGGTGACGAGGCATCCTCCGGAGCGGAGCCCGGAGCGGTGAACCGTTGCGCATCGTCCTCTTCGAACCGCCGCTGTCGTTCCCACACCGGGCCGCGCTCGCGGCCCTCCGCCGGTAACTGCGTCGCCACGCCGCTCCCCGCACCGGCACGCCCCGCCCGAGGGCTCGACGCGACCATCAATTCGGTTGCCGTAGCGAGCCGTTCGCCCGTCTACTGGTCCCCCGTGACCGCCATCACCGACCAGATGCGCCGCACCTTCCGCACCGACGGCTACCTCGTCGTCCCCGGCGTGCTCGACGCCCGGCAGCTCGCCGACGCCCGGGCCGACACTGCCGCCCTGCTCGACGCGGAGCCCGCACCCGCCGGGCACACCGGCCCCGACTTCCGCTGGCCCCGGTTCGGCCCGCAGGGCCACCCCCTGCTCGACCTCTACCACCGGGCCGGCCTCGGCGAGCTCGGCGCCCAGCTCCTGCGCCCTGATCTCCCCCTCCAGGAGCCGGACTTCGCCCAGCTCGCCACCACCGTCCCACCATGGCCGCAGCGCCCCGGCGGCCCCCACGTGGACGGCCTCACCCCGGGCGAACCCAGCGGCCGCCCGGGCACCTTCTCCCTCCTCGCCGGCCTCTGGCTCACCGACCACCAGGCACCCGACCGCGGCAACCTGTGGGTCTGGCCGGGCACCCACCTGCGGTTCGGCGCCTACCTCGCCGAGCGCGGCGCCGACGCCCTCACCCGGATCGACGAGTTGGGCCCCGGCCCCTACCCGCGCATCGACCTCGGCGAGCCCGTCCAGCTGACCGGCCCGGCCGGCAGCGCCCTCTTCGCCCACTACCTGCTCGCCCACAACATCGGCAACCACGACGGCAGGTCGGGCGACCCGCGCCGCGAGACGGTCTACTACCGCCTGCACGCCACCGGCCACCGGGCCCGCTGGCGTGCGGCGGTGACCGACCCGCTGCTGGAGTTCCGCCCGGTGCCCGACCGCTGACGGAGCCCGCCGGGACGGCTCGCCCCACCAGGGTCGGGGGGAACCGAGCTCCGAACCGCCGCGTCACACCAGCGACCTCGCCCGACCTCGCCCGACCTCGCCCGACCTCGCCCGACCTCGCCCGACCTCGCCCGACCTCGCCCGACCTCGCCCGACCTCGGGCGAACTCGCCCGCCCTGGAGCCGACATGCGCCCGCCGCTTCGCCTCGCCGTCCTCGCGCTCGCCGCCCTCGCCGTCGCGGGCTGCGGCAGCAACGCCACGGTCGTCAGCCAGCAACCGCCCACGGCCCCGCTCAGCCCGACCTCTCCCCCCTCGGACGCCGCCCCGCAGAGTCCGGGCCCGGGCGCCTGCCCGACCGAGGCCCAGTGGCAGCAGGCCCGGCCGACCACGCCCCCGACCAGCTTCGGCGGGACACCCGCGAACACGCCCGAGGCCCAGGAACTGTCCCAGGCGGTCGGCGAGCAGGGCCGGCAGGCCTTCGCCGACGTGTACGGCTCGCAGATCACCGACTACCCGGTCGGCCGCGTCGCCCTCTGCGTCACCGACCTGACCCGGGGCCAGGCCCTCGCCGCGGCCGCCAAGAAGGCCGATCCGAAGATCGACCTCACCCGCCTCGACCTCTACCGCTGCCGGTACTCCCACCGCACCCTGAGCGATGCCACCGACCGGGTCGCCGCCCTTGGCCCGACGGTGCTCGGCTTCCCGCTCTACACCTTCGCGGCCACCACCGACGCCTCGGGCATCCAGATCACCACCACCGCCCAGGGAGCGGCCTCCCAAGCCCTGCACGACCGCCTGACGCAGGCGGCGGGCAACGGCATCCCGGTCACCGTGGTCCAGGGCGAGGCCGCGGTCGCGGGGTGACGGCGCACGTCAATCGGTCTCGAACTCCACCAGGTGGGCGACCTCGCTCCCGTACGCATCGAGGCACGGGTAGATGCTGCCGCCCTCACCGTGGTCCAGCACGGCTAGGACACTAGTCCCGCTCTCCTCGTCCGACAGCAGGTGCCAGCCGTCCCGGAACGCACCCGGGGCGGACTCCCCCACCGGCTGCAGGGCATCGGGCCGGTACTGTCCGCAGGCGTCCTCGAACACCGGCAGCAGACCGCGGTCCCGCCCGTGTTCCGCACGCCGCCGAAGCTCCTGCCCGGCCAGCCTCACGAGACCGCCCACCAGGGCGTCGTCGCCGTCCGCGCCACTCAGGCAGACCGCACCGCAATGCGTCAGCACACCCCCGGCATACTCGCCGCGCTCCACCGGCAGTGCCCCGCCGAACCACAGCAGCACGCCGAGAGCCACCGGCTCCGCTCCCGGCGCCGCATCCACCACCACGTACACCCGGTGGCTGCCCGCCGGCACCTCCAGCACGTCCGCCTCGCCCGACGTGGGGTCGAACACGCTCGCCGTGCCCGACGGCACCGCCAGCTCGCCCACCGAGTGGAACCTCAAAGGGCCGTGCTGCTCGGTGATCGGCAGCTCGTCCGCAAGATGCTCGAACAGTGCTTTGGCGACGTGCATCCGAGTGTTCCTCTCTCCGCAGGCCCTGGAAGACGGCCCGCCGTGGGCTGACAGCCTCTCAGCAGCCACCGACAGGACCGACATCCGGAAGAGCGGCGGACGGGCGGGATCGCCTTCCGGGCCTCACGCTACGGGGGGCAGTGACGGCAGTGACGGCAGCACCGGCAATGACCAGGCCTGCCTGACGCGCTGAAGCGTGGCGCGGGCCATCGCGTCGGCCGTTCCGGTCTCGCGTTGGGCTCTGGCCAGCACGGCGAAGGAGCCGGGGACCGTCGGGTCGGAGGCGAGGACGATCTGGTCCCTGGTGAGATCCGCGGTGAATATCCTCAGCACGGTGTCCAGGTGGTAGGCACGGTTGGCCAGGGTCGCGGCCATCCGCGCGCCCTCCGCCGTGGCGGCGGCGCGCTCGTGGATCAGGTTCCCCACCTCACTGAGCCCGCCGTGCTCGGCGACGACCTCCGCGCGGAAGAGCTGGAGGAGCCCGGCAGGGTCCTCCGGACCGCCGGCCGCATTGGCGATCCGGGCCAGTTCGCGTTCCACCACCAGCTTGCCGGCTATCTCGGCCAGCGGGCGGGGCCGGTCCGGCGCGATGTACGAGACCGCCGCACGGGCCGTGCGCAGCAGATCGCGCGGCATCCCGCCGGACAGGCAGTAGAACAGCGCGGTGAAGGGAACCGGAAGCCCGATGACCCGAGGGGCCAGCAGCCGCTCGGCCGTGGTCTGATCGAGGGGGTTGACCCGGACGACTTCGTCGATCGCGCTGTCGAAGGCGTCCCGTCGGCCGACCGGCGCCAGTTCCGCCTCCCGCAAAGCCTCGTCGGAGACCGACAGCACGAACAGGCACCCCGGCACGTCGAACACGGCCTTGAGCTCGTTGAGGAAGGTGCTCGCCGCAGCGGTCGGCTCGATCCGGTCGAGTTCGTCGATCCCGATCACCAACCGCTGACCGCTGCCCAGCACCTGCGCCGTCTCGCCGAGGAACCCCTTGAGCCGGTCGACGGTCTCCGGGTAGGTCCGCGGCTGCTGCGCGAGCTCCGTCCCCCGCCTCGCCGCCACTCCCCAGCTCCGCCAACCGGCGCTGACCGTCGCCTCGGCGGAACGGGTCTGCTGGTAGCGGATCCAGCGCAGGTGCTTCTCTGCCGCCTGCGCCGTGGCGAGACGCTGACGCACCACCTCGTGGCAGAGCTTGGCGAACAGCAGGAGCATGAACTCCTGCCGGTCGTAGAGGACCGGTGCCGACATCATGATGCTGAGCCTCGGGGACGCTCCCGCCGGATCGTTCGGGAAGCAGAACGCGTGCAGCAGCTGCGACTTGCCCACTCCACGCGGTCCGGACAGCGCGATGCTGCCGTTGTCCATCCCGGCGCTGATCGTGAGCAGTTGCTCGTCGGCCCCGGTCGGCACGTGGCGGCGGCCGACCCTGAACTCCCGCAGGCCGGGGGCGTCACTGATGCTGAGCAGCGTGGCGTACCGGGCCTCGGTGCGTTCGCTGATCTGCTCCCGGACGAAGCCCAGCAGGACCTGGCGGAGCACCTCCCGCCAGTCGGCGGCCAACCGCTCGACGTCAACACCGGCGCCGGCACCGAACTGCCTGAGGTCCGCCGAATCGACCAGCCACAACAAGCCCGCCACACCCGCGAAGAGCCCCAACGAGACGAGGAGGATCCACCCTTCGAGCAGGTTGCCGTCGTTCTTCCCGAGCGGCTGGTGGTGCGCGAGCTGCCAGGCGACCTCCGGTGCAAAACCGGAAAGGATGACCGCACAGAAGAACGCCACGACACCGTAGGTGATCACCCCAGTGATCAGCACCTGGAAGTCCAGGGACGTCGCGTTGCCGGCCCGTACGCCGGGAGACAGGTAGTGGCAGGCCCACCAGGTGACGAAGCCCGCGACCCCGCCGAAGATCGCCAAGGTCAGGACGACCCCGATGCCCTGGAACACGGCAGTCTCGATCGATACGGGCTGGTGCTTCGTCAGGGAGTCCTTGAGGGCCTGGTCCCAACCGCCCACCACCGCTGCCGCGAGTACCTGCAGCCCGACCACCACGCAGGCGGCCAACAACAGCACCCCGAGCCGACCCTCCCTCCGCTGCTGGGCGAGTGCCTGCTGGTAGGACGCCTCCGAATCCTGAGCCTGCCTCAGGAGATCGGCCTGCTCATTCTGTGCAGCCCGCCGCAGTTCCGCCGCACTCGGGCCGCCGCTGCTCGTACTCGTGACCACTTCGGGCTCGTCGAGCACCCGGGACAGTACCTCCGCGAACAGCTCTTCCCGTCTCACGAACGCCCCCTCCACCACCGTCCCCCGCCCCTGCGCCACGGAAGGACCGCAACCCCACCGCCGCAGGGGCACCTGGGAAGGCCCCGCAGATGCACGGCCCTCCTCCCCACATCCCACCAACGAAAACCGGCCGCCCACCCACCCCCGGCGAACCTCACCCTGCCCACACCGGCGCACCACCGGCGCACTGGTGAAGCGGTGGTGGCCCGGCACAGCTGCCCGTGCCCGCCTGATGAGCAGGCGCACCTGGAAGGAACGCACGCGCCTGTGAGTCCCCCTGATTATGCGACCCCTACTGGATGCTCCAGCGATGCGGATGCGCAGGATCCGCAGAACAGGCGAAGACGTTGAGCTCGCCCCCGCGACCCACAGTCACCTTGGTCGGGCCGGCGTACGGATGCGGCGGCAGGCCCTGCTCCTCCAGGGGTGTCCAACTGCCGCTCCCGCCGTCCCACTCCGAACTGTCGATGGTCAGCAGCAGGTGCATCGGTGTCGCACAGGTCGGGCAGTCCACGGCGTCCGGGTCGGTGGTGTGCCAGGAGGCGAAGCCCCCGACGCGCCAGCCCGGTGGGATGGACAGATCGTGCTGGTAAGCCACCGGTTCCGCGTCCTCCTCGTCCTCGGACTGCTCGGCCTCCTCCAGGGCTTCCTCCCAGGCGTCGATCCGAGAACCCAGGTCCGCCGGGAGCAGGCCGGCGAACGGATAGGTCATCACTCGCTCCGGATTGAGAACGCACGGTTCCGGAACGTACCCTTCGAACCCGACGACCTGCGGCTGCGGCGGCGCCGCCAACACCTCGGCCACCTCCCAGGACCTGCGCCACCGGAGATCGAGCAGCATTCCGGTACCGCTCGGGCCGTGCGCGTCGAACGGGCACCAGAACACCTGGAGCAGATCGCAGTCGCCCGGCCCGGTCGGCAAATCGGGGATGTCCCTGCGGTACAGCTGCGCAAGGCCGATCAGCGGGAGCGGGCTCGCGGCCACCACCGCCTCGATGCGGTGTCGACGTTCGAGCTCCTTCAGCAGGTGCCGTTCGTCGTCTGTCGGGCCCGGCTCCGCTTCCCGGCGCGATGCAGCGGCGAGGAGCTGACGGTGCTGGTGGACGTCCGTCAGCCGGCGGCCACGTCCATGAGCGTGAGGCTCCGGGCAGACAGGCCACGGTTCGTCCATCGGCCACAGGACCGGGCCGCCCACCGAACTCTCCGCCACGTCCGGTCGCCCAGGGCGCGGGTGGAGCCGGGTGGTCGTGCCCCGGTAGGCCTTCAGCTCCGGAAACAGCGCTTCGACGTCGAGCGGGCGCGGCGGTGTGGTCCTCGACATGCACGCGACCCTACGGCCTTGGGAGCCCTGGCGCCGCCCGCGGCCGGGGCGGTGGGCGAGCACAGCCTTCTCCGACCAGAACGTCCCCGGCCGATCCCCGTGCATCGCTTCGAAGGTCCCGCCGATGAGGTAGAAGGGCGACATGGACACTGCCGTACTTCAACAGATGCTGGACGAGACCTTCGATCACGCTGTCGTGCACCACGGATACACCGACTACATGCGCGACTACGAGGTCATCGTCTACGCAACGGCTGATCCCCGTACCGGCATCGCACCCTCCCACCTGCGGTATCTCTTCAGGTACTGCGTGGCGGCGCGCTGTGAGACGTCAGTGCGACCGGAGACCTGGCGGGAATCCCTGGACGACCGGCTCATCGACCACGAAACGGGCGTCGACCTCGACGGATACGTCTGGGGTGTGAAGTGGCACGGCCTGTACCCGGGAGCCACGCTTCTCCCGGAATCGGAGGCGACCCAACGGTGGTCGACGGCCCTCGGGATCGACTTCCACGAGGTGCGCATCGAGACCAACGCGCACAACCTGACCCTGCTGTTCTCCGACCTTCAGGTGAGCGAGGTGCAGGTGGGATATGCACCGTTCGTCGTGGACTGACGGCCCGGGCCCAGGTGATCCTGCAGCCGTTCCTCCCGCCGAACGGCTGCGATATTCAGTCGCCCCTACCGCCCCCGGCTGCCTACTCTCTTCCTACGCACACGCGTTGAGCGCTGGGACGCAAGCGGGGCTGTAACCCCTGCTCCTTCGGGATGGCGAGGTTCGATTCCTCGGCGACGCACTGGTCTGTAGCTCAATTGGTAGAGCATCCGTCTCCAAAGCGGAGTGTTGCGGGTTCGATTCCTGCCAGGCCAGCCAGTGGGCGCACGCGACCCGTGCGCCCGACCTCGGCGTCGTACCCCAACGGTAGAGGGAGTCGGTTCAGGACCGGCGCAGTGTGCGTTCGAATCGCACCGACGCTACGCACGGCGCTGTGGCCCAATTGGCAGAGGCGGCGGTCTGAGGGACCGCAGGGTGCAGGTTCGACTCCTGTCAGCGCCACCACCCGAGTCGACCGGTCCGGGCCCCGCCGGCGAGGACGCCCGGGGGCCCGCACCGACCCGACGCGCCCACCCCGAGTTCCGGGGTGGGCGCAGGTGCGATCCGACCTGAAGAACCGACGAACCCTCAGAACCAGTGCAGGCAGTGCGGAGCACGCTCCGCCCGGAAGAGGCCGTCGGCCAGCACGGCCGCGTCCGGGCGGTGCGCGCGGATGTGGCCGGCCCGGACGAGCGTGCTGGGCGCCGTGCCGCCGAGGTAGATCGAGCCGAGGTCCCGCACGTCCAACGACAGGTCGGGGTCCCGGTCCGTGGGGACGCAGTCGGCCTTGCCGTCCCGGACCGTCAGGAGCCAGCGGTGGCGCTCGCCGAGGAACGGGTCGTCGACGTCGAGGACGAGCTCGCCGTCGGTGAACCACCCGCGCGCGGTCAGCGCCCGCGGCACGTCCAGCAGCCGCACCCAGAGCCAGTCGGAGTCGCTGCTCACCTCCGCGGCACGGAAGTCCGCCAACTGCCAGCGCAGCGGGTGTCCGGGCGCGAAGTGCTTGAACGCGACCTTCGTGGCGAGGTCGTGGCCGAGCAGGAACCGGACCAGGGCCGTGGTGACGGCATCGTCGGTGGTGATGGTCTCGTCGACGGTCAGGGTGCCGTCGCTGAGCGAGTAACTGGCGTACCCGTCCGGGACACCGTCGGCGTCCCGGTGGACGGCGACATAGCGCGGCGCGGGGGCGATCGGGGGTTGCCCCGCGCCGCGGGCCCACCAGCGCGGCGGCCGGGACAGGGCGCCGGGCTGGTTGCGCCGGTACCGGTCGTAGACCTCTTCCAGGATCTCGCCGCACTCGGCGCGCCGCAGCACCTCGACCGAGCCGGCATCCGGACCGGTCGCCGAGCCGTCGACCGCTCCCCGCACCCGGGGCGGGGTGAGGGCGGCCTGAGGGCGGGCCACCGTGATCCGTCCCGTGTAGGTCGCCGGCCCGTAGCCGAACCGTCCGTAGATCAGCGCCTCGGAGGCCAGCAGGACGGAGAGGAACTCCCCGCGCGCCCGAAGCTCGGTGAGTTGGTGCCGCATCATCGCGGTGAGCACGCCTCGGCGCCGGTGCGTGGGCAGCACGCCGACAGCGGTGATCCCGGAGGTCGGGGCCAGGATCGCGCCGGGCAGGGTGAGTTCGAAGGAGTACGCGCCGGCGGTTCCGACGGGCCGTCCGTCCGCGGTCACCGCCAGCAGCCCCCGGTCCATCTCGAGCGCCGACCACCAGACGCCGCTGCCGTCCTCGTTCGGGGTTTCCGGGTGGAGCGCGAACGCGGCATGAAGTGTGCCGACGAAGAGGTCGAGGTCCTGGTCGGTGGTGGGACGGATGTCCATCGGTGGTGTTGCCTCCCCTTGGTGTCGGGCACCACTTCTGGTCGTGCCCGACCCACAGTGCAGCGGTGACTCGCGACCGGGTCAACCGGATTTCGCCGGGCCCGGAGCCGACCGGGTCGGACTCCGGCCGCCGCGGACCACGCCGAACGGCGCAGGTCGGCGCGCCGCGATGACATTCCGTCAGGTAACCGTTTGAGCATCTGCCACTGGAACTCGGCCGCAGGGTTGACACCTCGCCAGATCAACCCTACGTTTCTTGTCAGTTAACCGGTTAAGTCGGCGGCCTCGGCCGACACCGGATGACCCGTGCCACCCCACCCGCACGCGTCACCCGCCAGGCCGCCGCTCGCCAGGACGACGACGGCGGCCTGCGCCCTCACGGAAGGACCTCCTCCGATGCGCACCCGCGCCGCCCTGACCACCCTCCTCGGTGTCGTCGCCGCCCTGGCCGTCACCGTCACCACCGCACCGACAGCCTCTGCCACCGACATGGCGTCGAACGGCTACCCGTACTGCGTCAACGCCAGTTCTGCTGACGCCAACGGCGACGGCTGGGGCTGGGAGAACAACCAGTCCTGCATCGTCCGGGGTGGGAAGGCCGACCCCGGTCCCGCCGCCGCGGCCACGGCGCCGAACGGCTACCCGTACTGCGTCAACGCCAGTTCGGCCGACGCCAACGGCGACGGCTGGGGCTGGGAGAACAACCACTCCTGCGTCGTCCGCGGCGGCAAGGCCGACACCGGCTCCAGCAGCGGCAGTTCGAGCGGCTCCGGCAGCACGGCCTGCCCGTCGGGGATGACCTGCGGCTCCTACACCGTCAGCGGCCTGGGCAGCCGCAAGGGCCAGGTGGCGGCGGCCGGCGGCAACACGCTGGACCTCGCAGTCGCGATGCTGGAGACCGACACCATGACCGCCACCTACGCCTACGGCGACAACAAGTCCGGCGACGCCGCCAACTTCGGCATCTTCAAGCAGAACTGGATGATGCTCAGGGCAGCCTGCAGTCAGTTCTCGGGACAGTCGGCCGATCAGTACAACAACGGTGCGGCGCTCAACGGCAACCTCGGCCAGGACGTCTCCTGCCTGCACCAGAGCCAGGGCCACTACGGCCTCTCCGCCTGGTTCGCCGGACACCGCGACGGCTCCTCCGGCCTGGCCGACCCCAACACCGCCGACATCACCAACTACCGGACCGCCGTGTACTGGATCAAGGCCCAACTCGACGCCAACTCCGCCAACCTGAGCAACGACACCCGCTTCTGGGTGCAGGTGCCCGCCATCTGACGCTCAACCGTCCCCCGCGCCCCGGGGACTCCGCGTCCCCGGGGCGCTGCAGCCGTCGGCCAGGTCCTCTCTTTCGGATCTTGTCGGATCAGCGCGCGGTGGTGGGCGCCCGGCTGGGCGTGCCGGCGGATCGTCCTCGTAC
>NZ_JBHYKG010000305.1:0-10020 GCF_042741245.1 Kitasatospora sp. NPDC058965 | reverse complement strand
TTTTTTTTTTAAAAACACCCCCCCCCCCCCTCCTACCACCCCCCGCCCCCCCCCCCCACCACCCCCCCCGGGGGGCCGCCGCGACGGCACTCCCATGCCTAAAACATCCTCAACTGCCCGGAAGGACAGCCAAAATGACCGACATAGACCCGCGCACGGTCCCCGCCCTGTGCACGGCGACGGCTCCACGGCCGTGAACACCGAGTTCGACGCCGAGGCCCTGGCCGGCATGGCCGAGAAGTCGGCCGAGTTCGCGGCCCAGGGCAACCGGGTCTACCTCCCGCTGGCCGACTGACGCACGCGACCGCAGCGCCGTCCCGATCACCCTCGGGGCGGTGCTGCGTCGTGGTCACGCACTCACCGCAGGGCGCCGGATCCGGGGAGTTCGCGCCGGGTGCGCAGCGGTGAGAAGAAGACCGGCACCCAGACCGTGGCGAGTCCGGCCGCAGCGACCCACAGGGCGGTGCGCACCGAGGCGAACTCGCCCAACAGGCCGGCCAGGGCCGCGCCGATCGCGAGTGAGCCGGTCAGCAGGACCCGCATGGTGGCGTTCATCCGGCCGAGCAAGTGGTCCGGTGTCACGCTCTGGCGGAAGCTGACCTTGATCACGTTGTCGATGCCGACCTTGCTCGTGGTGATCAGCCAGGCCACCGCAGCGAACCAGAGCGCCGGTCCGTGATCCGCCAGCGCGAGCAGGGCGCCGAACGGCGCGACGGCCAGGCCCATCAGCCACAGCACCCGACCGGCGCCGAAGCGTCGGGCCAGCGGACGGGCCGAGACCGAACCGATGAGCACGCCGAGGCCACCGACCGCGAAGAACACCCCGATGACGCCGTCAGAGAGGCCGAGTTCACGAGCGAACAGCACCGGCAGCACGGTCTGGCACAGCTGGATGGACAGGTTCGTCACTGCTCCGGCGAGCGCGACGGCACGCAGGGTCGGATGACCGAACACGAACCGCAGTCCCTCACGGATCTCGCTGCCGAGGCGGGCGTCGCGCCGGGGCTGTGGCTGCGGCTCCGCCCGGCGGATGCGCAGCAGCAGGAGCGCCGAAAACAGGTAGCTGGCCGCGTCGACCACGATCGCCGTCGGCGCGCAGAACAGTGCCACCAGGAACCCGCCGCCACTGCGCCCGCCGATCTGGGTGAGGGCGTCGACGGTCACCAGGTGGGCGTTGGCCTGGGTGAGTTGGCCGCGCCCGACCAGTTCGTGCAGCTGACTCAACGTGGCCACGTCGAAGAAGACCGTGGCCGCGCCCGCCAACAGGACCACCAGGTAGAGCTGTTGGATCGTCAGGCAGCCGAGCAGCCAGGCAGCCGGAACGGACCCGAACAGCGCGGCCCTGACCAGGTCGGCGGCGATCATCACCGGCCGCTTGCGCATCCGGTCCACCCAGGCTCCGGCCGGCAGACCGATCAGCAGGAAGGCGAGGGAACTCAGCATCGCCAGCAGGCCGACCTGTTCGGGCGAGCTGTGCAGGGCCAGGACGGCCGTCAGCGGGATCGCCAGGGAGCTCACCGCGGTACCGGCCTTGCTCACCGCGGCGGCGCCGACGAGCAGGCGAAAGCCCGGGTTGCGCAGGACCGAAGGGTGCGGATCGGACGTGCGAGCGGCCGTGTCCGGCCCGCGGGCGAGATCAGTGCTGGTCATGGGGTGAGGTTCCCGCCGTTCCGACCGGCGGGCGAGGAATTTAGGCTGTCCTGAATCCTGACCCGCAGGCCGTAGGCCGTATGCCGCAGAGAGGCTGCACCGTGCTGGACCTGGCGTTCTCCGTCCGCGACTTGGCCCGCACCAGGTTCGCCCTGTCACCGCTGTGGGAACTGGTGGCCAGCGTCAGGGTGTTGAAGCACCCGGCCGAGCATCCGCTGCACCACCCGTGGAGCGCGCAGGCCCGTCGTCGGCTGGCCGCCTCGGGGCTGGACTGGCACCTGCTCGCCGATCTGGTCCCCCAACCGCCCCACTCGATCCCGGTCTTCATCGCACCACCACCGACAACCTCGGTCGCCGATCTGGGACTTGAGCTGACCGTGCTGCGCGCCACGCCACCCGAGCAGGTCCGGTCCGGCCTCGGTGGTGCACGCGCGCCGCGTTCGGAGCGGATCGATCGGCTGCGCAGCGATCCGCGTCGCGGCCTTGCCGAACTCGTCGAACTCATGTCGGCCTACTGGGAGATCACCCTCGCGCCGTACTGGCCCCGGATGCGGTCGCTCCTGGAGGGCGATGTACTGCACCGGGCCCGGCTGTTCGCCGAACACGGAGCGGACCAGCTGCTGGGCGACCTGGGGTCCGCCGTCACCTGGGACGACGACACCCTGTCCGTCGGCCACCACTACGCCCGTGGCAGTCGGCACCTCGGCGGGCGCGGCCTCCTGCTCGTGCCGTCGGTATTCGTCTGGCCCCGGGTCTTCTCCGTCATCACCCCGAACTGGCAACCCACCCTGCGCTATCCGCCGCGCGGCGTGGCCACGCTCTGGGAACGGCAGTCCGCCCTCCCCCAGGCCCTGGCAGCAGTCATCGGACGGTCCCGGGCCCGCCTGCTGGCCGAACTCGACACGCCCGCCTCGACCACCGAACTGGCCCGCCGCACCGGGATCACCGCCGGCGGAGTCTCCCAACACCTGACCGCCCTGCGCTCCGCGGGCCTGGTCGACGCGCACCGCAGCGGCCGGTACGTGCTGTACGGCCGTACCGAGGCGGCGGAGGTCCTGCTGACTGCTGCTGGTCGGCCCGGTGACGGATGACCCGAATCGGCCGACCGGTCCGAAGCCGAGATCGCCGGGGCCCCGAAGAGCAGGTAGCCGACCGCGCCCACGGTGTCCGCCGTTCCGGACAGGGCCGCCCACCGGGCCGCGCGCGGCAGGCCGTCGTGCCGGCGGCGGCGGCGCCGGCGGACCGGCCCGTCCGAGGGCGGGCGGGCACGTTGGGCGCGCACCGGGCGTTGCCGTGCTGGTTCGTGTGTCCGCGGAGGGGGAGAGCGCGATGGCGGAGGTCGAGTGGCTGCCGGTGCCGGGGTCGGTGGATTCGCTGTGGTGGGACGGGGAGGACCTGGTCGACCTGGTCCGCGGCGGCCGCCGGTGGTGCCCGGACGGGACGGTGCGGGAGACGTCGGTCCGCTGGGGCCACCCGTTCGACCGGGCCGTGGTCTCGTCCTCCGGGCGGTACGCGGTGGTCCTCGTCGAGCGCGGGACCAAGGGCATCGTGGTCGACCTCGCCGGGCCGACGGTCGTCCGCGAGATCGACCGCAGCTACTACCACTGCGCGGACTACGACTACCCGGTGGCGCTCGGCACGCTGCCGGACGGCCGCGAGGTCCTGGTCCACTGCCCGGAGCACTACAACGAGTTGCAGGTCGAGGACCTGGTGACGGGACAGCGGCTGACCGAGGGGGTGCGCCGCCCGGAGGACTCCTTCCACTCCCGGCTGGCGGTGAGCCCCGACGGCCGGCACCTGCTGGTGGCCGGCTGGGTCTGGCACCCGCTCGGGACGCTGCAGGTCCACGACCTCACGGCCGCGCTCGCGGACCCCGGCGCGCTGGACGCCGACACCGTGTTCCACCCGTTCGCCGGCGTCGACGCCGAGGTGGGCGCGGCCTGCTGGCTGGACGGGGACCGGCTGGCGGTGGCCACCACCGCGGAGTCGCTGGACTGGGTGGAGCCCCCGGGCGGCCTGGGCGCCGCACAGCTCGGGGTGTGGTCGATGTCCGAGCGCCGCTGGCTGCACCGCAGCGGGCTGGACCACCCGGTCGGCACCCTGCTCGCCCGCGGCACCCAGGTGGTCTCGCTGCACGGCCACCCCCGCCTGCTCGACGCCAGGACCGGCACCGTGCTGGCCCAGTGGCCCGAGCTGCGGGTCCCGTCGAAGACCGGCAGCTACGGCGTCACGCACGTCCCGACCCCGGTCGCCGCGCTCAGTCCGGACGGCACCCGGCTGGCCGTCGCGCAGCCGGACGCCGTCGCCGTGATCCGGCTGCCGGACCGGGAACGCCCCTGACCGCGGCGTCAGTGGTCGGCCGCGTCCGCCGGGTACCAGCGCAGCTCGACCGTGTTGCCGTCGGGGTCCTGGACGTAGAGCGACATGGCGGTGCCGCGGGCACCGAAGCGCGGCACCGGGCCCTCCAGCACGGTGAAGGTGCCCGAGTCGACGACCTCCTGCCAGTCCAGCGGGTCCACCGTGAGGCAGAGGTGGTCGACGTTGGACTCCAGCCGGGGCTTGGCGACCAGGTCGATGATGGTCTCGGCAGTGATCCGGACCGAGGGGAACGGGGCGGTGCCGGCCCGCCACTCGGCCACCCGGACCGGCTCCAGGCCCAGCGGGCCGGTGTAGAACGCCAACGCCCGCTCGACGTCGGCGACGTTGAGGACCAGGTGGTCGAAAGCCTTCACGCGCATGGGATCGGTTCCTCTCGGGGGCGGGCCTTTCGCTCTCCACCCTCCCGCGCCCGGCGGCCGCCATCAATGCGGGATGCCCGTACGATCGTTGAGCAGGATTCAACGATCGGGGGGACCGTGCTGGAACGGCTGGAGATCGAGGTCTTCCTCGCGCTCACCGAGGAGCTGCACTTCGGCCGCACCGCCGAGCGCCTGCACCTGACCACCGGGCGGGTCAGCCAGCTGGTCCGCAAGATCGAGCGGCAGATCGGCGGCCCGCTCTTCGAACGCACCAGCCGCTCGGTCCGGCCGACGGCGGTCGGGCGGCAGTTGGCCGAGGACCTGGTGCCCGTGGTGGCGGCGATGGAGCGGGCGCTGTGCCGGGCGGTGGACGCCAACCAGGGGGTGACGGGCGAACTGCGGGTGGCGTTCCTGGGCGAGGCGACGGCCCAGGTGCTGCTGCGCGCGGTGGAGCTCTTCGGCGAGCGGTACCCGGACTGCCGGGTCGACGTCCGCGAGGTGCAGCTGTCCAACTCGCGGGCGAGCCTGCTGGACGGCTCGGTGGACGTGCTGATCGCCTCCTACCCGTTCGACGGCATGGCCCGCGGGCCGGTGCTGCTGACCGAGCGGCGGGTGCTGGCGGTGGCCGCCGGACACCCGCTGGCCGCCGCGGAGTCGGTGTCGCTCGAAGTGCTCGGCGACCACCCGGTGGTGCAGTACCCCGCCGTCACCTCCACGGCGTTCAAGCGGGACCGGACGCCCGACCGCACGCCGGCCGGCCGCCCCGTCCCGAAGGGTCCGGCCGGCCGGACCTTCGCCGAGATGCTCAGCCTGGTCGCCCTGCGCAAGGGGGTGCTCCCGGTCGGCGAGCACTCCCGGCGGTACTACCCGCGCCCGGACCTCGCCTACGTGCCGATCCACGACGCGCCGCCGATCGAGCGCGGTCCGGTGTGGCTGGAGGGCAACACCACCGCGCGGGTGCGCGCCTTCGTGCGGGCGGCGGCCGAGGCCGCGGGGGCCGAAGCGGCGCGCTGAACCTCCCGGCCGGCCGGGGCCGCGAAAGGTGGAGACAGGAAAAGGCCGGATCCAGTACTGTGCGCGATCGATCCTGCTTGTTTTTAACTAACCTTTACGGGGGTGTTCTGCGTGAACCTGGACTTCAGCGCGCAGCCGCTGTTCTCGATCTACGTGGTGATGCTGCTGGTCAGCGGTATCGCGATGTTCGTCCTGGCGCTGGTCAACTTCACCAGGACCACGGTCGGATGGCGGATCGTCAACGCCGTCGCCGGTCTGGCGTTCGGCGGGTACGCGGTCTACCTGGGCTGGTTCTTCACCGGCGGTGAGTACCGGATCTTCTTCTACGCGTTCATCCTGCCGGTGCTGCTGATCACCCGCGCCGTCGGCGCCGGCAAGAAGAACGCCGCGCAGCAGCAGCCGCAGTTCCAGAACCCGGCCGCGCCGTACCAGGCCAACGCGCCGTACAACCCCAACGCGCCCTACAACCCGAACGCCCCGTACAACCCCAACCCGGCCGCCCCGGCCGCCGCCCCGACCGCCGCGCAGCAGGCGCCGAACCCGTACCAGCAGGCCGCCCCGCAGCAGCAGCCGGTGCCGCCGCAGCAGAACCCGTACGCCCAGGCGCCCGCGGACCAGCCGCAGGGCTGAGCGGGGGTCAGGAGTCCTGCTGCTCCAGGTGGCGCTCGATCAGCTGCTGGTTCTCCACCAGCCGCAGCGACAGGTGGCGCAGCAGGGTCAGCTCCGCGGGCGTGAAGCCCTGGAAGACGGCCGCCATCGCCCGCTGGGTGGGCTGGCGGAAGCTGTCCAGCCGGTTCCGCCCGGCCGGCGTGATCCGGGTGAGCACGGCCCGCCGGTCGTGCGGGTCGGCGACCCGCTCGACCAAGCCGTCCCGCTCCAGGGTGTCCACCAGCCCGGTGACGTTGCGCGGGCTGACGCCGCACACCCGGGCCAGGTCGCCGATGCCGATCGGCTCGCCGGCGGTGGCGCTCAGCCGGATCAGGATGTCCAGCGCGCCGGAGCTCAGCCCGCGCCCGGCGGCACCGCGGCTGCGCAGCCGCTCGATCGAGTGGTGGGCCGCCCGCACCGCGCTGGCGGCCTCCAGGTCGAGGGTGTCCGCACCGAGCGTGAACTCGGCCATCACGGACCGGACACTGGGGTCGTAGAGGCAGTCGTCGGCGTCGTGGGCCAGGCTGCCGCTCGACCTGAGCGGTGACTTGTGTACCTGCTTCATAATGAAGCGCCACTCTAGTCGGCTCATATGACGATCAGTCAAGTGCCCAGGTCAGAGGGTAACCGTGTACGCCGCCGGCCCGGTGCAGGCCAGCGCCAGCGCGAGCCGCTCGGCGTTGTAGGCGTCCAGCTCCGGCAGCTCGTCCGGACCGAACCAGCCCACCTCCAGCGACTCCTCGTCGTTCACCCGGGCCTCGCCGCCCACCACCCGGCAGCGGAAGGTGAGTTCGAGGTACTGCACCTGGTCCCCGTTGGGGTAGGCGAAGGCCGGCGAGACGGTCGCCGAGGTGAGCAGCTCCGGCTTCACCCGCACCCCGGCCTCCTCGTAGCACTCCCGCACCACGGTGTCGGCCGGCTGCTCCCCCGGGTCGACGATCCCACCGATCAGCGCCCAGGCGCCGGTGTCGGCCCGGCGGCCGAGCAGCACCCGGCCCCGGTCGTCCACGATCACCGCGCAGGCGGTGGAGAGCCACAGCGGGCGGGTGCCGACCAGCGCCCGCAGCTCGGCGATGAAGGGAGGAATGGCCATGGGCCCGACCCTAACCGCGCCGCCCGGTTCCCGGGAGTCCGGACCGTGACCTGACACAGTGCGCGCCTCGGGGTCCGACCGTGCGCCCCGACCCCACGGATCGCTGGCGGGCGCACCTGCACCCAACTTAGCTGGAGGCACCTCAGGTGGTGGACCCGCCCGCACGGGCCGCACACCGCACAGACGGGGAGGGGTTGCCGAGGTGGAGCACGACGACATGGGGTCAGTACTGCCGTTCCGTCCGGTCGACCGGGGCAATCGCGCCGAGCCGCACCCGCGGCCCGAGCCGGTGGCGCTGCTCGCCCGGGTGGACGGCCGGCAGGCCGCCGCCCAGCGGCTGCTCGGCCAGGAGCCCGAGGTGCTGGCCAGGTACCAGGAGGGGCTGCGCGCGATCAACAGCCCCCTGGTGTCCGACCCGCAGGCCTGGGAGCAGTGCGTGGTGCAGGCCCGCCGGATCCTGATGGACTGCGCGGTCAGCCTGGCCGAGGGCCGGGCCACGGTGACCGGCACCGAGATCGCCGAGGTGGTCAACCTGGGCGGCGACCGGATCCGCCAGGGGCTGCACCTGACCCACTCGATCCGGGCCGGAATGCTGCTGCTGGACATCGTGCTGGAGGCGCTGGCCGACGCGGTGGCCGTCGAGCACCCCGAGCCGCGGCCGACCGGTCCCAGCGTGGTGCGGGTCTGCCCCAGTTGCAGCGCCCCCGACCGCTGGGCCGAGGAGCTGGCCGCCGCCGAGGGCCGCTGCCGCGGCTGCGACGGCCACTACACGGCCGCGGTCCGCTCGCTCCAGGAAGGGGTGAGCCGGCGGCTGGCGATCGGTTCGGTGGGCTACGACACCTTCCTGCTCAACCGCGTGCAGGAGCTGAACGACCTGGGACGGCGCAGACTCGCCCGGGACATCCACGACCAGTTGGGCAACTCGCTCAGCCTGGCGCTGCGCCAGCTGGAGCTGCACGACGCGCAGGCCGCCAACGCCCCCAGCCCGCACGTGAAGGCGGCCCTGGCAGCGGTGTTGGAGGCGCTGGACACCACCCGCCAGTTGGTCACCGAGCTGCGCCGCAGCCAGGTCTCCGGCTCGCTGGAGCTGGCCCTGAAGAGCTTCGCCGCCTCGATGTCGCAGGCCGGCGGCACGGTGCGGGTCTGGGTCAAGGGCTCGGACGACTGGGTGCCGGAGCAGGTCACCGAGGAGCTCTTCGTCATCGTCCGCGAGTGCCTGCGCAACGCGATGAACCACGCGAAGGCGGGCAACATCGTGGTGCACGTGGACATCGCCCCGCACGAGGTGCAGGTCGAGGTGCTGGACGACGGGTGCGGCTTCGACCTCGCCACGGTGCGGGAGCGGGGCACCGCCAACGGGCTGGACGGGATGCGGGAGCGGGTGCAGCTGCTGAACGGCGCGCTGGACATCCGGTCCGCCCCGGGCCGGGGCACCCAGGTGCTGGTCTGGGTGCCGATCGACGGGCAGGCGGGCGCGTGACCGCGCCGGTCCGGGCCGCGGCCGCCGCCCGGTACGTCGAGCCGGTGCGGATCCTGGTCGCCGACGACCACACCCTGCTGCGCGAGGCGCTCTGCGAACTGCTGCTCACCGAACCGGGCTTCCAGGTGGTGGCGCAGGCCGGCAGCGGCGCGGAGGCGATCCGGCTGGCCGCCCGGTACCGGCCGGACGTGGTGCTGCTGGACGTCGAGATGCCGCAGAACGACCCGCCGGTGACGGTGCGGCGGATCCTGTCCGGCGACCCGCGCACCCGGATCATCGTGCTCACCATGGACGACAGCCCGCAGCTGGTGGAGACGCTGCGCGAGGCCGGGGTGCAGGCCTACCTGCACAAGAGCGTCGGCCGGGACCGGCTGGTGGCCGCCGTGCGGCAGTCGCCGGGCGGGCCGGGCCCGGTCGCCGAGCCGACCCGGGAGCCGGCCGAGGGCCCGCTCTCCGCCCGCGAGCTGGAGGTGCTGCACTGGGCCGCACGGGCCCTGTCGAACCGTCAGATCGGCACCCGGCTGGGCATCACCGAAGGCACCGTCAAGCGCCACCTGCGCAACATCTTCGGCAAGTTGGACGCGGTCTCGCGGATCGACGCGGTGAACATCGCCGTGGAGCGCGGCCTGATCGAACGCTGACCCGCCGCCGGACCGCCCTCGGGCCGGTCGGACCGCCGCCACCCCGGCCGGTCCGACCGGCCCGTCGCCGTTCCCGGGCCCGACCGGCCCGCGGCCGGGGCCGTCGGCCCGCTCCGGCCCCGCTGCGGGAAGCTTCCCGCTCAGGGCCTTGTTGTACAGGTGTCAAGAGAGGTCAGTCGGCCTCCCGTCCAGCTTCATCGACTAGAAGGCTTCATAGATGCCTAAGGCTCCTGATATACAAGGAGGTATGGGAAAGCCTATCGACCGCCGACTGGGGCACCACCTCAAGCGGGCCGAGCAGGAGCTCGGCGCTGCCAAGCATTCGCTGCTGCGCAAGTTCAAGCTGAACACTCCGCAGTACACGGTGCTGCTGGTGCTGCAGGAGGAGCCGGGGCTCTCCGGTGCCGTCCTGGCCAGGCGCTGCCTGGTCACCCCGCAGACCATGTCCTCGGTGCTCGGCACCCTGGAGAACCGCGGCCTGGTCGAGCGCAAGCCGCATCCGATCCACAGTCACATCCTGGAGGCCCGGCTCACCCGGACCGGCCGGGCGCTGCTCGGCAAGGCGCACGTCGACGCGACCACGGTGGACGAGGCGTTGCACGCCGAGTTCACCGAGGAGGAGCGCGAACAGCTCGTCCACCTGCTGCACCGCTGCGCCACGGCGCTGGCGGACTGCCGCGTCCCCAAGGAGGACGGCAAGGCCGAGCCGGCCGAGTGAGCACCCGCGAAGGGGGCGGGCACCGCACTGTGCGGTGC
>NZ_JBHYKG010000304.1:0-10045 GCF_042741245.1 Kitasatospora sp. NPDC058965 | reverse complement strand
CCGCACCCGCACCAGCCACTTCGCACGACTTCGCCCCGCCGAGCAACAGCTCTGCGGGGCGAAGTGATCAGGACCCCGAATTCGCCAACAGCATCGGAACGACCCGCCGGGGCCCTGCCGCACGTCACCCGGCCTGGTGCGGGAACGTCAGACGGCTTGGAGCGTACCGCTCTTCACACCGGCCACGAAGGTGCCCCAGGCCTGTGCCGGGAAGAGCAGGGCCGGGCCGTGCGGGTTCTTGGAGTCGCGCACGGGCATCACGCCGGTGAAGCCGTCCGCGACCTGGATGCACTGCCCACCGCCACCCGAGTGCGAGCTGCTGCGCCATACTGCGTCCACCGGATCACTCATGTTCAAGTTCCTCCCTCAGCCTGCGGATCAGAGCCAACGAAGCAGCTCGCGACAGTGCCTCGATCTGCAGCTGATCGTAGTCACTGGCCCAACTCGCCACCGTCTCGGGCTCCCTTTCGAGGAACCCTCGGTGTAGAGACTCCGTGTAGCCCAACATTCCCCGGTTCGGCATCGTGAGCAGGGTCATCGGGAAGCCGAGAGGGTGCGCTTCTGCGAGCGAGTCCGGAGCCACCTGGATCGCCGTCCGGGGCCGCTGGTAGAGCGCTTCGAGGTGGTGGAGCTGTCCGATCATGACTGCTCGACCGCCGATCGGCCGGCGGAGACAGGTCTCGTCCATGATGGCGTGCAGCGCGACAAGTGGCGTCTTGGTCAGGACTCGTTGACGATCGAGCAGGAAGCGTACCCGCGCGGCAGCCTGCTCCTGGCTCACCTTTCCGCGCGCCACGAATCCCGATTCCCAGGCTGCGGCGTACTCAGGGGTCTGGAGCAGCCCGGGAATCACGCGCATCTCGAACAGGCGGATCCCGGTGGCGCGATTCTCCTCGGCGGTGTACTCCGGGAATCCTTCGAGGAAAGCCCGGTTCTTGATGGCTTGCCAGAGAATCTGGAACGTCAGACCCGTCCCGAACAGCTCGTCGGCCTTGACCGCGAACCTGCGACCAGGTGACTTGACCGCGGTTTCGATACCGGACAGGTGCCCCCCGGTGCATCCCATGAGCTCGCCGAGCTGATCCTGGGTCAAACCCCGCTCGTTGCGTGACCTGCGGAGCTGGTCCCCAAAGGCGGCGCAGGGGGACGCGCTCGGATCGAGGCGCTTCAGGTTCATCCGGCTCTCCTCAACTCTCTATTTGATTCCCGAGAGTTGCGAGACTCTCGCCGGATGTAGATGGTAGTTCCCGTTGGTAGTCGCGCGGCTACCGAGGGCGAGGCAACTTGTGGTGTTCGGTTGCCCGTGCCGGTTCCGCACGCCCCTGGAAAGGGAGTGAGCTCCTGTCATGGATGCACGAGTCGAAACCGACGAGCAGCGCATGGTGCGCGAGTTGCGTGAGCAGGCTGAGCTCGCGGTGCAGCGGATGGAGCGTGCGCTGGAGGTGGCCGGCCTGCCGGTGCTGCCGTCGCTCACGGCGGGCCGGATCACCTTCCTCCCGCAGGGGTCCACATCCAGCTGGGTGGGTGCAATCCCCGTTCCCTGGTGCGGATCGCCGACTGGATCGAGGCCCACGCCCGCTGCACCGGGCGGATCACGCGCGGCGAGACCGGGTCCGCTGGCGCGGTCCAACTGGTCTCTCCGCTGCGCGAACTGAGGAGTCGTCCGTGAGCGGGAGCAGCAGGATGACCCTGCGCGTCTACCGGCTCGCCCCCGACGGCACCCGCACCGAGCTCGCCCACGACGAGATCGCCGCCTACGAGCCCGACGGCTCGCGCTTCCTCCCTGACGACCCGTGCCGCTGCCGCCGCTGCCACCCCGGCAGTACGGAACCGACCGAGCCCGCGTGACCCTGCTGCTCAACCGACCGGGTACGTCAGCGTCCGCGGCCCCACCGCCGGTTCGAGCAGGGACAGCATCCGCTGCTGCGCATCGAGGCCGACGCGGATGCCGAGCGGCATCGGCAGGTTCGGGCCGGCGTGCCCGATGTCGACGTTGCCCAGGACCGGGATGTCACGATCGCCCAGGACATCGAGGACGATCTCGGGCAGGGTCGGGGACGCGCCGGGATCCAGCCCGACGATCTCGCGCGGCACGCCCACCACCATGCCGGCGATCCGGTCGAGGATGCCGCTGTGCCGCAGCACCTGCAGGTAGCTCCACACGTACGAGGCCAGGCCGCCCATCTCCTCCCAGAACAGCACCGCACCGTCGAACCGTTCGAGCGGCAGCGCCCAGGGCGTGGCCTGCGCCAGCACGAGGCGATTGATCACCCCGCCGATCAGCGGACCTTCGGCGCGACCAGGGCGCCAGCACTCCCACGACGTGCTCGTGGGCAGTGGTCCGATCGGCTCGGTCCCGGTCAGTAACGCAGCGTAGAGCTGCTCGAGTTCGGCTCGGCGCGCCGGTGCCGCGGACTGCCAGCGCCCGCCGAAGCCGGGGACGGCCATGTCGGCGTGGAAGCCGACCAGACCCGCCCGCGAGTGGAGCACCAGGTGCAGCAGGGAGATGTCGCTGTAGCCCAGGATCGGTTTGGGGTCGGCCATGACCGCCTCGACGTCGATCAGGTCGAGGTAGCCGAGCACCGTCTGGCCCCCGTCGCTCGCGACGATCGCGCGCACCTCGGGGTCGCGCAGCAGGCCGTTGAGCTCCGCGGCGATCTCCGCCGGCGCGGCCGCGCTCCACCAGTGCCGGCGCCCCGGTTCGAGCAGCGGCGCCCGACGCACCCGGAAGCCCATCCGCTCGAACACGTCCACGGTCTGCTCGACGTGGGGCGCGTACGCGGCCGGCAGCGGCCCGGACAACGAGGCGATGACCACGAGGTCGCCGGGCCGCAGGGCCCGCGGTCGGAGCAGCGGCGGCGGTGCAGAACCAGTCATGGCGTCAGTGTTGCCGGTGCGGAGGGGCGGGGTCACGCGAGTTTGCGGTCCCTGACGGGTGCACAGGTCCTGCCGCCTGCCCGTCGGTGCCGGGCGCACCGGCGGGGTCAGCGGGCGGCCACCTGGTCGATCAGGCGCAGGATCGCGGCGGGCGCCCGCAGTGGGGGCAGGTGGTCGACGCCGGACAGGCGGACCAGGCGGCAGCCGAGCCGGGCGGCGGTCCGCTCGGCGCAGTCGATCGCCGGGCGGAGGTCGAGGTCGCCGACGAGCACCGCTGCGGGCACGGCGGACAGTTCGCCGAGCCGGTCGTAGACGGGAGGGTCGGACTGCTGGTGGACGTCCTCGCCGGGCCAGGCTCGGGCGGCGGAGCGGAGTTGGGCGACCGCGGCCTCGTCCGCGCCGGCCGCCGCCCATGCGCGCAGACCATAAGCGGTCAGTCCGTCCAGATCGTCGGCGGCCACCAGCCGGTCGTACTCGGCGTCCGACTCCGGGTCGGCCGGCCACGGGTAGCCGGGCAGGCCGGGGCACAGCAGCACCAGCGACGCCACCCGTGCGGGGTGCCGGAGCGCGAACCCGAGCGCCGTCCCCGCCCCCATGCTGCAGCCGACCAGGCGGACCCGGTCGACCCCGAAGCGGTCCAGCACCGTGTGCAGGTCGGCCAGCATCGAGTAGGCCGTGGTGGGCTGCGGCGAGCGTCCGTAGCCGCGCACGTCGTAACGAATCACCCGGTGGTGCGCGGTGAGTTCGGACAGCAGCCCGTCCCAGATCCGCGAGTCCCCCACACCGGGGTGCAGCAGTACCAGGGGCAGCCCGTCACCCCCGCTGTCCGCCGCCCATACGTCTCCGTCGCCCAGCGCGACCAGCCCGTCCCACGTCATGGCGATCAGTGTGCGGGGCGGTCCGCCCGGTTCGCACCGGATTTAGGAGCGGTGGCACCGGTGGCGGGATCAGCAGCGGTGGCAGGCGATCGTCGCGAAGTCCACCGTCACGTCAGCTCCCTGCTCATCAGCGTGCACATCGTCTCGTACCGCCGGAGCGATCCGTCCGCAGCCTCCACGTCCCAGGCGTCGAGTGCGCGGCCGAACGCGCGGTAGCCCAGGCGTTCGTAGAGCGCGCGGGCGCGCGGGTTGCTCTCCTCGACGGCGAGTTCGGCGCGGGCCGGGCCCCGGGCGCGGATGCGCTGCTCGGCGGTGCGGATCAGCAGCGTGCCGATCCCGCAGGACCGCAGGGCCGGGTGGACGCCGAGCTGCCAGAGGGTGCCGGTGCCGGGCTTGACGGTGTAGTCGACGCCGCCGACCGCGATCGGGAGCCCGACCGGCGTGCAGACCGCCAAGTAGTCGACCTCGCCCGCCTCGGCGCGGCGGAGCTGCCGGACGAGCTCGCGCACGTGCTTGGGGGAGCCGGCCCATCCGCAGAACGGCAGGTCCGCGACGGTGAGGTCGCGCACCGACAGGCGCAGGCTGATCTCGGTCATCGCCGTCCCCTCCCGACGCCCACGCGGGCTCGGGTCTCATTCCAGCAAGCCGATCCGCGCGCCGTCCAAGGGGTTTCGGGAGGACGGCGCCGCGCCGCCGCGGGATGCGCGCGGGTGCCACGTCCCAGTGCGGCTCGGGGGCGTGCAGGGGAAGGGCCGGTCACGGGATCGACGGTGGCGGACAAGTCTCCGGTCCGCCACCGTCACGGGGGGCTCTGGGACGCCTGGTGGGCGTCGAGGTGGGGCAGTCGGCCTCAGTTCGGGAACAGCTCCTGGATGATCACCTTCGTCAGTTCGTTCGCCGGGGCCGTGCCGTCGGGGGACTGGTTGAGGTTGGTGAGCACCACGATGGTGGCGGCGCGGTCGGGGTTGTAGCCGACGAAGCTGGTGTAGCCGGGGAGTTGGCCGTCGTGGCCGAGGAAGCCGTCGACGTCGAAGATGGCCAGGCCGTAGCCCGGCGCGTTCGGTTGGTCGGAAGTGGGGAGGAACTCCAGCCGCTCGCGCTGGAGTTCGGGGGTGAGCAGCGAGCCGTTGGCCAGCACCGGGGCCCAGCGGCGCAGGTCGGCCACGGTGGAGACCATGCTGCCGGCCGCGGCGGCCCAGGAGATGTTCGCGTGGGTGACCTCGTAGGGGTTGCCCGCGGACCAGTCGGCCCAGGCCGCGTCCTTGCCGGTCAGGGTGGGCGCGGTCAGGCTGTCCGCGTTGCTGATGTACTGGTAGCCGCGGGCGTAGGGCGGCGAGAGCACGGTGTTGGGGTCGAAGGCGCTGTCGGGCATGCCGACCGGCTCGAAGATCCGCTGCCGGAACAGCTCGGCCAGGGGGCGGTGGGTGAGCTGTTCGGCGATCAGGCCGAGCAGCACGGTGTTGGTGTTCGAGTAGTGGAAGCCGGTGCCGGGCGGGAAGTAGCAGTCGTGGGCGAACGCGATGTCGAGCAACTCCTGTGGTGCCCAGTCCCGTTCGGGGTGGTCGTCGAGCTGCTGGTTGAAGGCCGGGTCCTCGGTGTAGTTGTACAGCCCGCTTCTCATCTGCAGCAGCTGACGGATCGTGATGTGCGCGCCGTTCGGCACGTCGGGCCGGTAGGCGGCCACCGGGTCGTCCAGGCCGAGCAGTCCGTCCTTCACCAGCTCCAGGATGATCGTGCCGGTGAAGGTCTTGGTGACGCTGCCGATCCGGAAGTGGTCGCCCGCGTCGACCGGGTGACCGGTGGCCAGGTCGCCGGTGCCCAGCGCAGTGGTCCAGGTGCCCCAGCCCGGGGTGGTCACCGAGACGACGGCGCCCGGGATGCGCAGGCGCTGCATCTGGGCGATCAGGTCCGCTGTGAGCTGACTCTGTGTCACTGGTTCAGCGTAGGCGAAGGCCGGGGCCACGGGGGTGGAAAGGGCGACAGCAGCGGCGAGCAGACCGGCACTCCAGCGGCGCCGGGATGCGCTGCGGGTGCGGGTGCGGGCAATTGAGGGCACGGGCGGATCCTGTTCGGTGCGGCGACCGGGGCGGGGACCTCCGGTCTACCAGCCGCCCGCAGCCCGGACCGGCGCTTGCGCCGTCGGTGGGCGCGGCGGCGCCCGGCCCGTGCGGCGCTCCGTCGCCGGGGACCAGCGGGTTTCCGCGCCGGGGGCGCTCCGCACCGGCAGCCTCCCCCGGCGCGGGGCGGCGGCGTGCTCCCGGGAGGCGGGGCGGTGCGGTCAGGCGCCCCGGACCGCCGCGAGGACCTGCGGCCAGGCGGTCGCGCCGAGCCGGGCGTCCGCCCCGGGCGTGCCACCGTGGTCGAAGACGGTGGACGGGGGCGGCGGCACCTCGGTCGGGAAGACGGTGCGGTGGCCCGCGTCCGGGTCGGTGATCAGCGTCGCGCTGCGGCCGGCCGCCGTGCAGCGGGCCGCGAGCTGCTGGGCGAAGGGGAGGGACGGCCACATCCGGTCCGCGCCGCCCGCGACCAGGACCAGCTCGGCCTCGGCCCGCTCCGCAGGGACGGCCGCGGCCAGGGCCAGGTCGGGGTACTCCGCGAGGCTGGCCTCGTACCACCCGAGCACCGACACCAGCTCGCCCGCGGGCTCGGCCTGGGTCCAGGACGACTCGTAGGGGACGAACGGCAGCGGTCGCCCCTGCCAGCTCCAGCAGGAGCGGTAGGGCCGTTCCTGGCCGTCGCTCCCGGGACCGACGTTGGCCCAGACGACGGCGGAGGGGGCGAGCGCGATCACCGCGTCGACGCACCGCGATAGCGCCGCGAGCAGCAGTGCGCCCTCGGCGCTCTTGGAGGTGCCCAGGACGCTGACCCGCTGCGCGCCGCGCTCGCGCAGGAGCTCGGTGGCGGCGGCGAAGGTCTCCAGTGGCACCTCGCAGATGCCCGGCGGCTGTCCCGGGCCGCCGAACCACCGGACGGACACCGCGGTCACGCCGGCCCGGGCGAAGAGCCGGCACCGGTCGCGCTCGATCCGCCCGCTCGAACCGGACAGCACCAGCACGCCGGCGGCGGCGCCGCCCCGCGCCGGTTCGGCGACGAAGCCCTCCCAGGCGCCGGTGAGCTCGGTCTCGGTGATGCCGGTGGTCATGGTGTCGATCCCCCCTGTCGCGGCCTTCCGAGGAGTTCGACGGTCGGCGGTGGCCCGGTGTTCCCGCCGGGCCCGGGCCGATGCTCCTACGGACTGTCAGTCCACCACCGGGCTGCGCCGCTCCAGCAGGACCACGTCCCGCCAGCGCCCGTGCTGGCGGCCGACCCGCTCGCGGGTGCCGACCACCCGGAAGCCGGCGCCGGTGTGCAGGGCGAGACTGGCGGTGTTCTCCGGGAAGACGCCGGACTGGACGGTCCAGATCCCGGCCGCGTCGGTGCCGGCGAGCAGCGCGTGCAGCAGCGCGCGGCCGACGCCCCGGCCGCGCGCGGCGGGGTCCACGTACACCGAGTGCTCGACCACGCCCGCGTAGACGCAGCGCTCCGAGACGGCGCAGACGGCGGCCCAGCCGAGTACCCGGCCGTCGGGCGAGAGCGCCACCAGCCGGTGCTCGGGCAGCCGGGCGGCGTCGAAGGCCGCCCAGTCGGGGGCGGCGGTCTCGAAGGTGGCGTCGCCGGTGTCGATGCCGGCTTGGTAGACGGCCAGCACCTGCTCGGCGTGCTCGGGCAGCATGGCGGTCACGGAGACGGCGGGGTCGGTCACGGGGTCCTCGGTGGTCGGTGCCGGCGGTGGCGGGGAGCTCCCGGCGGGAGCGGTCGGGAGTACCCAAGTCCTACACCAGGTCGCCGCCCGCCCGGGAGGCGGCCGGGCCGGCGCACGCTCCGGAGGCGGCCGGGTCGGGCGGTGGCACGGGGGCGAGGAGTCGGTTGCCGTGGTGCCGGGCCGGGCCGGGCAGTGCGAGGCGCGGGCCCGGGGCCGGGCGGCGAGCCGGCACGCCCGCGCGGTGCAGGTCGGCGCAGACGCGCTGTCCCGCGGGCGGGCCACCGCCTGCTCCCGTCCCCCGATCGGCCTAGCAGGAGGCCCCGGTCCCCGACCGGGCGGCGCAGCGTGGAAGTACCGGTCCCGACTGACCCGAGGGGGTAACCGGTATGACCGTGCACGAAGTTGGCAGCTACGAGGCGACCGCCGAGACCCGCCCCCGGGACCTGCTCGGCGAACTGCCGATCGTCGACGCCGGCCCGGCCGAGCCGGACGGGTGCCCGCAGGCCCGGGAGCGGCCGGCCGAGGCTCAGCAGGCCGACGGCATGGTGCCGAACGGACCGGCCCGGTCGCCCGCCGAGTCGGCGCGGGCGTTCCGCAACCACCACCCGGCCCTCGTGGCCGCCGCGCCCGGCACACTCACCGTCTCCCGGGCCCCGGCGGTGGCGTCGTGACCGCCCCGACCGCCGCCGGTCCGGCCGCCCTGCTCTCCGCCGTCGGCGCCGACCTGCTCGCCGACCGGGAGGTGCCGGGCATGGCCGCCGCCGTGCTGCGCGGGCCCGAGCAGGACCTGCTCACCGCCGGCTGGGCGGCCGCCGGGCGGCCGGTCGAGGCCGGCACCCGGTTCGCGCTCGGCTCGCTGACCAAGACCTTCACCGCGCTGCTGCTCGCCGCGATGGCCGAGCGCGGCGAGGTCGACCTCCAGGACCCGGTCGCCGCCCACCTGCCCGCCCACGCCGCGCCGCGGGCACCGATCACCCTGCTGGAGCTGGCCACCCACACCGCGGGTCTGCCCAAGCTGCCGCCGAACGTGTTCCGGCGCGGCGCCCGGCACTGGTTGACGAACCCGTACCGCGACTACCGTCCGCAGGACCTCTACCGGGCCACCGCACGGCTGGACCCGCACCGGCGCGGCCGGCTGCGCTACTCGACCTTCGGGTTCGGCCTGCTCGGCCAGGCACTCGCCAACGCCGCCCGCACCGACTACCCGACCCTGCTGGCCGAGCGGGTGCTGGCGCCGCTCGGGATGACGAACAGCACCTGCGCCACCCCGCACGAACTGCTGCCGGGGGCCGCCACCGGCTACCACCACGGCCACGCCGCCGAGCACTGGACCTTCGACGCGCTGGCGGGCGCGGGTGCGCTCTACTCCACCGGGCCCGACCTGCTGCGGTACCTGCGGGCCCAACTGCGCCCCGAGTCGGTGCCCGCGCTGGCCGCCGCGCTGACGGCCGGTCAGCGGGCCTGGGTGCGGCCGGAGCGCGGGCCGAACGAGCAGGCGCTGGCCTGGAACCGGCGCCCGGCCGGCGGGCGGACACTGTTCTGGCACACCGGTGGGACCCGCGGCTTCACGGCGTACGTCGCGTTCAGCCCCGAGGCGCAGGCCGGTGCACTGCTGCTGGCGAACAGCGGGCCGACCCTGGCGCAGCCGGTGCTGCGGGCGGGGCGGCGGCTGTTCGCGGGGTGCCTGGGAGAGGAGCGGTGAGCGCGTCCGAGCGGGCCGGGGCCGGTCAGGCCTGACCGGTCTCGAAGCGGCTGATCCGGCCGTCGGCGACGGTGAACCGCCACGCCGTGCGCATGCCGCCCCAGCGGTCGTTGGTGTAGTCGGCGACCAGTGCGCGACCGCCGTCGGTGACCGAGGCGACGTCCATCCGGCCGTTGCTGCCGAACACCTCGGAGTCGACCCAGGTGGCCAGGTCACGGTCGTTGCCGTCGTCGCTCATCGAGGCGTCGGCGGTGAGCAGGGCGAAGAAGGCGGTGCGGTCGCCCGCGTTGACCGCGTCGACGAACTTCGCCACCACGGGGTCGAGATCGTTGCCCACTGCTGCTCCTCGGTTGCTGAAGGTCACCGGCCGGCCCAGTCAACCACGGGGCGGCCGGCGGTCCGTGCGGCCGGCGGGGCCGGTGGACCTGCTGGTCACCCGCACTGGGTACCCTCGCCGCGGCAGACGGACGAAGGGGACGGTGCGGTGGTCGCGGAGCAGACGGGGGGAAGGGTCGGCCTCGGCACGATCGCCCGGGAGTGGGGCCGGATCGGGTGCATCGGGTTCGGGGGGCCGCCCAGTCACATCGCGCTGCTGCGGCAGCTGTGCGTGGAGCGGCGGGGGTGGTTGGCGGCGACCGAGTTCGAGGACGGGATCGCCGCGACCAACCTGCTGCCGGGCCCGGCCTCCACCCAGCTGGCGATCTTCACCGCCTGGCGGCTGCGCGGGGTGGCGGGCGCGGTGGTGGGCGGGTTCTGCTTCATCGTGCCCGGGCTGGTGCTGATCCTCGCGCTGGCGGCGCTCTTCCTGGCGGGCAGCCCGCCGCTGTGGGTGCGCGGCGCCGCGGC
>NZ_JBHYKG010000303.1:0-10088 GCF_042741245.1 Kitasatospora sp. NPDC058965 | reverse complement strand
GGCTCAAGCTGGCCGACCCCAGGCGCCGGCTGCGGGTGATCACCGTGGTGATGGCCGTGGTCTTCTCGATCTTCGCCGCCCGGCTGTTCCAGATCCAGCTGCTGGACTCGTCCGAGCTGTCGGCCGACGCCAACAAGTACCGGTACGTGGACAAGCGGCTGCCGGCCGCCCGCGGTTCGATAACGACCGCCGACGGCGTCGCGCTGGCCACCACGGTGGACGCCTACGACATCACCGCCGACCCGACCATGTTCACCCCCGACGCGCTGCACGTCCCGGACGGTCCGGAGCAGGCCGCCGACCTGCTGGCGCCGATCCTCGGCGTGCCCCGGGACAAGCTGGTCGCCAAGCTGCGCACCACCGGGACCAAGGGGCTGGTGCTGGCGCCCCGGCAGAGCTCGCAGACCCGCAACCAGGTGACGGACCTGGCCGCCGCGCTGCGCAAGAAGGTCGACACCCGGACCTGCCGGGCCGAGAAGGCGCTGATCGGCAAGCCGGTGGACAAGGGCGGCCGGACCACCATCGACAGCACCTGCGTCAACCCGCTGGAGGGGATCTTCTCCGAGCCCACCACCGCCCGGGTCTACCCGGCCGACGGCCTGGCCGCCAACCTGGTCGGCTTCGTCAACGCCGAGGGGGCCGGGGCCGGCGGCCTGGAGCTGCAGTACCAGAAGCTGCTGGCCGGGACCGACGGCCAGCAGCTGGGCGCGGTCTCCAACAACCAGCTGATCCCCACCGTCGGCGGCAGCCGGCAGGACCCGGTGCCCGGCAGCGACGTGCGACTGACCATCAACCGGGACATCCAGTGGGCCGCCCAACGGGCCATCACCGACCAGGTGAGCGCGGCCGGCGCGGAGAAGGGCTACGTGATCGTCCAGGACGTGAAGTCCGGTCAGGTCCTGGCCATGGCCACCTCGCCGGGCTTCAACCCGAACGACCTGAGCAGCGCCAAGCCCGCCGACCTCGGCAACCCGGCGCTGCAGGACGCCTACGAGCCCGGCTCCACCGCCAAGCTGATGACCATGGCCGCCGTGCTGGACACCGGCGTGGCCGGCGCCGACACCCACGTGACGGTGCCCGGCACGCTCAAGCGCGGCGACCACGTCTTCCACGACGACGTGGACCACGACACCTGGTACCTCACGCTGGCCGGGGTGCTGGCCAAGTCCTCCAACATCGGCACCATCGAGGCCGCCGAGCACCTGGGCAAGGACCAGCCCGCCTCGAACCGGGTGCTGGACGACTACCTGACCCGGTTCGGCATCGGTCAGCCCACCGGCGTGGGCTTCCCCGGCGAGACCCGCGGCCTGCTGGCCAAGCCGGCCGACTGGAGCACCTCGCAGCAGTTCACCATCCCGTTCGGCCAGGGCCTGTCGGTCAACGCGCTGCAGGCCACCTCGGTCTTCTCCACCATCGCCAACGGCGGGGTGCGGGTGACGCCCAGCCTGCTGGCCGGCACCACCGGTCCGGACGGCCGGTTCACCCCGGCCCCGGCCCCGGCCCAGACCCGGGTGGTCAAGCCGGAGACCGCCAAGACCCTGGGCGAGATGCTGGAGTCGGTGGTCACCGATGAGCAGGGCACCGGCAACGCCGCGCAGATCCCCGGCTACCGGGTGGCCGGCAAGACCGGCACTGCCAACCGGGTGGACCCGAAGACCGGCAAGTACTCCGGCTACACCGCCTCGTTCATCGGGTTCGCGCCCGCCGAGGCCCCGCGGATCACCGTCTCCTGCGTGATCCAGAACCCGGTCAACGGCCACTTCGGCGGCCAACTGTGCGGACCGGTCTTCAAGCAGGTGATGGAGTTCGCGCTGAAAACCCTCCAGGTACCGCCGAGCGGCAGCGAGGCGCCCAACCTGCCCGTCGAGTGGAAGCCCTGAACCCGTGCAGCCTGAATCCCCGCAGTCCGCATCCGAGCCGGCCGCGAGTGCGACCCCGGTCACCGCCGAGCAGCGCGGGTCCACCGCGTCCCGGCAGCCCGGTTCCGCCCCACTTGGCTTCGACCGCCCCGGGACGGATACCCTGCCCGCCGTGCCGAAATCAGACCAAACCAGTGTGAGCCCGCCGCGGCCGGCCGCCACCGCGCCCGTCCCGTTGGCGGAGCTGGCCGAGCTGCTGGGCCTGCCCCCGATCGAGGGCGCCCCGGTGACCGGCATCACGCACGACTCCCGCGCGGTCCGTCCGGGCGACGTCTACGTGGCCTTCGCCGGTGCCAACCACCACGGCGCCGCGTTCGCCGGCCCGGCGGTGGCGGCCGGCGCCGTCGCGCTGCTGACCGACCCGGCCGGGGCCGAACTGGCGGCCGGGCTCGCCGTCCCGCTGCTGGTGGTGGAGCAGCCCCGGGCCTGGATGGGCCGGCTGGCCGCCCGGGTCTACGGCGATCCGTCGCAGGCGCTGCTGACCATCGGCATCACCGGGACCAACGGCAAGACCACCACCTCCTACCTGGTGGAGGGCGGCCTCCAGGGCTGCGGCCGCACCCCCGGGGTGATCGGCACGGTGGAGATGCGGGTCGGCAGCGAGCGGATCAAGAGCGAGCGGACCACCCCCGAGGCCACCGACCTGCACGCGATCCTCGCGGTGATGCGCGAGCGCGGCGCCGACGCGGTGGTGATGGAGGTCTCCAGCCACGCCCTGGTCTACGGCCGGGCCGACGGGGTCCGCTACGACGTGGCGGTGTTCAACAACCTGACGCCGGAGCACCTGGACTTCCACCCCGACATGGAGGACTACTACCGCGCCAAGGCCCGGCTCTTCGAGGCCGGCCGCAGCGCCGCGGGCGTGGTCAACCTGGACGACGAGTACGGCCGCCGGCTGGCCGCCGAGGCGGCGATCCCGGTCACCGGCTTCTCCGCCACCGGCCGCCCGGACGCGGACTGGCGCGCGGTGGACGTGGAGCTGGGCCCGATCGGGTCCACCTTCCGGGTGATCGGCCCCGACGGGCAGTCGGCCCCCGCCTCGGTCCCGCTGCCGGGCCCGTTCAACGTCGCCAACGCGCTGGCCGCGATCACCGCGCTGGTCACCGCCGGCCTGCCGCTGGAGCGGGCGGTGGCCGGGGTGGCCGGGGTCGCGGGCGTGCCGGGCCGGCTGGAGCGGGTGGACGCCGGGCAGCCGTTCGTCGCGGTGGTGGACTACGCGCACAAGCCGGACGCGCTGCGCGCGGTGCTGGCCTCGCTGCGCGAGGTGACCAAGGGCCGGCTGCACGTGGTGGTCGGCTGCGGCGGCGACCGGGACCCGTTCAAGCGCGGGCCGATGGGCGCGATCGCGGCGCGGCTGGCCGACACCGCCGTGCTGACCAGTGACAACCCGCGCTCCGAGGACAGCCTGGCGATCCTGGCCAGCATGCTGGGCGGCGCCGTGGAGGTGCCGGAGGGCGAGCGCGGCGAGGTGCTGGTGGTGCCGGACCGCAGCGAGGCGATCGCCGACGCGGTGTCCCGCGCCCACCCGGGCGACACCGTGCTGGTGGCCGGCAAGGGCCACGAGCTCGGCCAGTACGTGAAGGGCGAGGTCCGCCCGTTCGACGACCGGGAGGTGCTGCGCGAGGCGATCGTGCACGCGCAGCCCGAACCGCAGGTGGCGGAGCACCGAGGAGTGGAGCAGCCGTGATCGCACTGACCCTGGCCGAGGTGGCCGCCGCGACCGGCGGCGAGCTGGTCGACGGCGCCGAGCCGCAGACCGTGGTGAGCGCGCCGCTGGCGATCGACTCGCGCAAGGCGGCGCCGGGCGGGCTGTTCGCGGCCTTCCGCGGCGAGCACGTGGACGGGCACGACTACGCCGACCGCGCGGTCGCGGCCGGCGCGGTCGCGGTGCTGGCCCAGCGCCCGGTCGGGGTGCCCGCGGTGCTGGTCGCCGACGTGCAGGACGCGATGGGCAAGTTGGCCCAGGCGGTCATCGCCAAGGCCGGCGGGGTCCACCTGGTGGCGCTGACCGGCTCGGCCGGCAAGACCAGCACCAAGGACCTGATCGCCCAGGTGCTGGGCAAGGCCGGCCCGACCGTCTGGACCGAGGGCTCGCTCAACAACGAGCTGGGCTTCCCGATGACGGCGACCAGGGTCGAGGAGTCCACCCGGCACCTGGTGCTGGAGATGGGGGCCCGGCACAAGGGCGACATCGCCTACCTGTGCTCGCTGGCCCGGCCCTCGATCGGCCTGGTGCTCAACGTGGGCAGTGCCCACCTGGGCGAGTTCGGCTCGAAGGAGGGGATCGCCGAGGCCAAGGGCGAGTTGGTCGAGTCGCTGCCGGCCGACGGCGTGGCGGTGCTGAACGCCGACGACCCGCTGGTGCGCGCGATGGCCGAGCGCACCCGGGCCCGGGTGGTCTACTTCGGCGAGAGCCGGGAAGCCGACGTACGGGCACAGGACGTTCGCCTGGACTCCACCGGCCGTCCATCGTTCACGCTGACCACCCCGGCCGGTTCCGCTCCGGTACGGCTGCGCCTGTACGGTGAGCACCACGTCTCGAACGCCCTCGCCGCCGCCGCGGTGGCGATGGAGCTCGGACTGTCCGTCGACGACACCGCCGCCGCCCTCGGCGAGGCGGGTGCGCTGTCCCGCATGCGCATGGAGGTCGTCGACCGGGCCGACGGGGTCACCGTCGTGAACGACGCGTACAACGCGAACCCGGAGTCGATGCGGGCCGCGCTGCGCGCGCTGGTCTCGATCGGCGGCCGCGGCCCGGAGCGCCGCCGCACCTGGGCGGTGCTCGGCGAGATGCGGGAGCTCGGCGAGGAGAGCCTGGCCGAGCACGACGCCATCGGGCGGCTCGCGGTGCGACTCGACGTCACCAAGCTGGTGGCGGTGGGCGGACGCGAGGCGGCCTGCATGGAACTGGGCGCGAGGAACGAAGGTTCGTGGGGTGAGGAGTCGGTGCTGGTGTCCGACGCGGACGCGGCAGTTGAGCTGCTGCGCGGTCAGCTGCGGCCGGGGGACGTGGTGCTGGTGAAGGCCAGCCGCTCGGTGGGGCTGGAGAAGGTGGCCGAGGCGCTGCTCGCGGACGGTGCCGTCCGGTGAAGCAGATCCTGTTCTCCGGCATGATCGGCCTGGTGCTGTCGCTCTTCGGCACCCCGGCCCTGATCAAGCTGCTGGCCAAGCAGGGCTACGGCCAGTACATCCGGGACGACGGCCCCAAGGCCCACCACAGCAAGAAGGGCACGCCCACCATGGGCGGCATCGCCTTCATCCTGGCCACCCTGGTCGCGTACTTCGCGACCAAGGCGATCGTCGGCGCCGCGCCGCGCGCCTCCGGCCTGCTGGTGCTCTTCCTGATGGCGGGCCTGGGCCTGGTCGGCTTCCTGGACGACTACATCAAGGTGGTCAAGCGCCGGTCGCTCGGCCTGCGGGCCAAGGCGAAGCTGGCGGGCCAGTCGATCGTCGGCCTCGGCTTCGCGATCCTGTCGCTGCAGTTCAGCGACAGCCGCGGGATCACCCCGGCCTCGACCCACCTCTCCTTCGTGGAGGACTTCAGCTGGTCGGTCGGACCGGTGCTGTTCGTCATGTGGGCGTACTTCATGATCGCCGCGATGTCGAACGGCGTGAACCTGACGGACGGTCTGGACGGCCTGGCCACCGGTGCCTCGGTGATGGTCTTCGGCGCCTACACCTTCATCGGGATCTGGGAGTACAACCAGAGCTGCGCCAACGTGATCACCGCGACCGCCAAGTGCTACGAGGTGCGCGACCCGCTGGACCTGGCGGTGGTGGCCTCCGCGCTGATGGGCTCCTGCTTCGGCTTCCTGTGGTGGAACACCTCGCCGGCCAAGATCTTCATGGGTGACACCGGCTCGCTGGCCCTGGGCGGCGCGCTGGCCGGCCTGGCCATCTGCTCGCGCACCGAGATGCTGCTGGCGCTGCTCGGCGGCCTGTTCGTGATCATCACCCTGTCGGTGATCATCCAGGTCGGCTCGTTCCGGATGACCGGCAAGCGCGTCTTCAAGATGGCACCACTGCAACACCACTTCGAACTCAAGGGCTGGAGCGAGGTGCTGATCGTGGTGCGGTTCTGGATCATCCAGGGCCTGTGCGTCGCGGTCGGCCTCGGCCTCTTCTACGCGGGCTGGGTGACCAATTGACCACTCCCGACTGGGCCGGACTGCCGGTCGTGGTGGCCGGCCTCGGGGTCTCCGGGGTCAGCGCCGCCCGGGTGCTGCGCGACCTCGGCGCCGAGGTCACCGTGGTGGACGGCGGCGACAGCCCGGTGCTGCGCGACCGGGCCGCGGAACTGGCCGGCATCACGGTGCGCCTCGGCGACGGCGACAGCCTGCCCGAGGGCACCCGACTGGTCGTCACCTCGCCCGGCTGGCCGCCGAGCAGCCCGCTCTTCCTGGCCGCCGAGCGGGCCGGGACGCCGATCTGGGGCGACGTGGAGCTGGCCTGGCAGCTGCGCAGACCGCTGCCGGGCACCGGCGAGCCGGCCCCCTGGCTGGCCGTCACCGGCACCAACGGGAAGACCACCACGGTCCAGATGCTCGCCTCGATCCTCACCGCGGCCGGCCGGCGGACCGCGGCGGTCGGCAACGTGGGCGTCTCGGTGCTGGACGCGGTGCTGGCCGAGGAGCCGTACGACGTGCTCGCGGTGGAGCTCTCCAGCTACCAGCTGCACTGGGCCCCGTCGCTGCGGGTGCACTCCGGCGCGGTGCTCAACCTGGCGCCCGACCACCTGGACTGGCACGGCTCGATGGCGGCCTACGCGGCCGACAAGGGCCGGATCTTCCAGGGCAACCAGGTCGCCTGCGTCTACAACCTGGCCGACCCGGCGACCGAGGAGCTGGTCCGCGAGGCCGACGTCGAGGAGGGCTGCCGGGCCATCGGCTTCGGGCTGGCGGCGCCGGGCCTGTCCACCTTCGGCGTGGTGGACGGCCTGCTGGTGGACCGCGCCTTCGTGCCGGACCGGACCACCAGCGCCGCCGAGATCGGCGCGGTCTCGGACATCCACCCGCCCGCCCCGCACAACATCGCCAACGCGCTGGCGGCCGCCGCGCTGGCCCGCGCCTACGGGGTGGACACCAAGGCGGTCCGGGACGGGCTGCGCGCCTTCCGGCCCGACGCGCACCGGATCGCCCACGTCGCCGAGGTGGCCGGGGTGACCTGGGTGGACGACTCCAAGGCCACCAACACCCACGCGGCCGCCGCCTCGCTGCGCGCCTACGAGCCGATCGTCTGGATCGCCGGCGGGCTGGCCAAGGGGGCCACCTTCGACGAGCTGGTGCAGGGGGCCGCGGACCGGCTGCGCGGGGTGGTGCTGATCGGCGCCGACCGGGCGCTGATCCGGGAGGCGCTGGAGCGACACGCCCCGGATGTCCCGGTGATCGAAGCGGCCGAGGGCCAGACTGGCGCGGTGGCGATGGCCGAGGTGGTCCGGGCGGCCGCCGGGCTCGCCCGGCGGGGCGATACCGTGCTGCTCGCGCCGGCCTGCGCCTCGATGGACATGTTCACCAACTACGGCGAGCGGGGCGACCTCTTCGCCGAGGCGGTGCGGGGGCTGACGGAGTAACCGGGAAGACGAGGAGGGGCGGCGCGGTGGCGGGTCAGACCAGGGGGGCGGAGGCCTCCGCGCCGCCGCAGCGCGGTCCGGAGCTGATCTCGGCCACCAGCACCGTCTTCAAGACCGAGGGCGCGATCGGCCGGCTCAAGGCGCTGCGGGAGCGGCTGCGGTGGACCCTGAACCGGCCGCTGACGCCGTACTACCTGATCCTGGGCTCGGCCTCGCTGCTGCTGGTGCTGGGCCTGGTGATGGTCTTCTCCTCGTCCAACATCACCGCGATCCACCAGGGCCTGCCCGGCCTCTACTACTTCCGCAAGCAGCTGGTCGCGGTGGTGCTGGGCGCGCTGCTGCTGGTGGCCGCGGCCCGGGTGCCGGTCGCGGTGCACCGGGTGCTGGCGTACCCGGTGCTGCTCGGCTCGATCGGCGCCATGGTGCTGGTGGCCGTCCCCGGCATCGGGATGAAGGTCAACGGCAACCGGAACTGGCTCAATTTCGGCTTCTTCCAGGTCCAGCCCTCGGAGTTCGCCAAGCTGGCGCTGCTGCTCTGGGCGGCCGACCTGCTGGCCCGCAAGCAGCGGGCGGGCACCCTGAGCCAGTGGAAGCACCTGCTGGTGCCACTGGTGCCGGGCGCCCTGGTGCTGCTGATGCTGATCATGCTCGGCGGCGACATGGGCACCTCGATGATCCTGGTCGCGATGGTCTTCGCGCTGCTGTGGATGGTCGGCGCCCCGCTGCGGCTGTTCGTCGCCACCCTGGGCATCGCCGTGGTGGCCTGCGCCGCGCTGATCATCACCGTGCCGCACCGGCTGGACCGGCTGGCCTGCATCGGCATCACCAGGCCGACCCCCAACCAGGACTGCTTCCAGGCGCTGCACGGTCTGTACGCCTTCGCCCTGGGCGGCCCGTTCGGCACCGGACTGGGCGCCGGGTACGAGAAGTGGGGCCAGCTGCCCGAGGCGCACACCGACTTCATCTTCGCCGCCACCGGTGAGGAGATCGGTCTGGTGGGGACGCTGTCGGTGATCGGTCTCTTCGCGGCACTAGGGTATGCGGGTATCCGAGTGGCCATCGGCACGAAGGACCCCTTCGTCAGGTACGCCGCGGGCGCCGCCACCACGTGGATCATGGCCCAGGCCGTGATCAACCTGGGATCGGCACTGGGACTGCTCCCGATCGCGGGCGTACCCCTGCCGCTGTTCTCCTACGGGGGATCCGCCATGCTGTCCGCCATGACGGCCGTCGGGATACTGCTCTGCTTCGCGCGCAGTGTCCCGGGGGCCAAGGCGGCGCTCGCCGCCCGGAGCTCCAAGTCCCGGTTCAGGACAGGTCTGCGCCGGGTGCTGCCACGACGACGAACCACAGCGAAGGCCCCCGGGCCGCGCAGGGAGCGGTGAATTTCGGTGCATGTCGTACTCGCCGGCGGAGGCACCGCCGGTCACATCGAGCCGGCCTTGGCGCTCGCGGACGCGCTGCGCAGGCACGACCCCAGCATCGGCATCACCGCGCTGGGGACCGAGCGCGGCCTGGAGACCCGGCTGGTGCCGGAGCGCGGCTACCAGCTGGAGCTGATCCCCGCGGTCCCGCTGCCGCGCAAGCCCACCCCCGAGCTGATCACCGTGCCGGGCCGGCTGCGCGGCACCGTGCGGGCCGCCCAGGAGATCATCGAGCGGGTCAAGGCGGACGCGGTGATCGGCTTCGGCGGCTACGTGGCGATGCCCGCGTACCTGGCGGCCAAGCGGGCCGGGGTGCCGATCGTGGTGCACGAGGCCAACGCCCGTCCGGGCCTGGCCAACAAGATCGGCGCCCGGTACACCGACTTCGTCGCGGTCTCCACCCCGGACAGCAAGCTGCGCGACTCGCGCTACATCGGCATCCCGCTGCGGCGCACCATCGCCACCCTGGACCGCAACGCCACCCGCCCGGAGGCCCGGCACTACTTCGGGCTGGACCAGCGCCTGCCCACCCTGCTGGTCTCCGGCGGCTCGCAGGGCGCGCGCCGGCTGAACGAGACGGTCCAGGCGATCGCGCCGCGGCTGCAGCAGTACGGCGTGCAGATCCTGCACGCGGTCGGCCCCAAGAACGAGCTGCCGCAGATCGACGACATCCCGGGGATGCCGCCGTACCGCGCGCTGCCGTACGTGGACCGGATGGACCTGGCCTACGCCGCCGCCGACCTGATGCTCTGCCGGGCCGGCGCGATGACGGTGGCCGAGCTGGCCGCGGTGGGCCTGCCGGCCGCCTTCGTGCCGCTGCCGATCGGCAACGGCGAGCAGCGGCTGAACGCCCAGCCGATGGTCAAGGCCGGCGGCGGGCTGCTGGTGGACGACGCGGAGCTGACCCCGGACTGGGTGCTGCGCAACGTGCTGCCGGTGCTCACCGACCCGCAGCGGCTGTGGGACATGAGCCGGGCGGCCGCCGAGTTCGGCCGCCGGGACGCCGACGACCTGCTGGTCGGCATGGTCTACGAGGCGATCGAGGCGGCGCGCGCCGGTCGCCGTCGTGGCTGACCAGTCGACCGCTCCGGCGGCCGGCCGGGCCCCCCGGCCCGCCGGGTCCGCCGCGTTGGGGGGCCACGTAGATGGGCACCCCCCCCAGCCGGGGTGGGCGCG
>NZ_JBHYKG010000302.1:0-10107 GCF_042741245.1 Kitasatospora sp. NPDC058965 | reverse complement strand
GCCGCCCGACCTCCCGGTCGGGCGGCACCCCTGCGCCGTGCTCAGGGTTCCAGGACCAGCTTGCCGAAGACGTCGCCCTTGGCCAGCCGGGCGAAGGCGTCGCGGGCCTCGGTGAGCGGGTAGCTGGAGTCGATCACCGGGCGGACGCCGGAGTTGGCGCACAGGGCGAGCAGGCCGGCCAGCTCCTCCTTGCTGCCCATGGTCGAGCCGACCACCTTGAGCTCCAGGAAGAAGATCCGGTTGAGCTCGGCCGCCTTCGGGTTCGGCCCGGAGGTGGCGCCCGAGATCACCACGGTCCCGCCCGGCCGCAGCGACTTCACCGAGTGCGACCAGGTGGCGGCGCCGACCGTCTCCATCACCGCGTCCACCCGCTCCGGCAGCCGGGCCCCGCTCTCGAAGGCGGCGTCCGCGCCGAGCTCCACCGCACGGGCCCGCTTGGCCTCGTCCCGGCCGGTGACCCAGACCCGCAGCCCGGCCGCCTTGCCGAGCACGATCAGCGCGGTGGCCACCCCGCCGCCGGCGCCCTGCACCAGCACGGTGTCCCCCGGGCGCACCCCGGCGTTGGTGAAGAGCATCCGGTAGGCGGTCAGCCAGGCCGTGGGCAGGCAGGCCGCCTCCGCGAAGGAGAGCTCGGCCGGCTTGGGCAGCAGGTTCCAGGTCGGCACCGCGACCCGCTGGGCGAAGGTGCCCTGGTACCGCTCGGTCAGGATGGAGCGCGGCTCGTCCGGCCCCACGCCGTGACCGCTCTGCCCGATCACCGAGTGGATCACCACCTCGCGGCCGTGCTCGTCGATCCCGGCCGCGTCGCAGCCCAGGATCATCGGCAGCCGCTCGGCGGGCAGGCCCACCCCGCGCAGCGACCACAGGTCGTGGTGGTTGAGGGTGGCGGCCTTGACCGTCACCACGCTCCAGCCGGGCCGGGCCTCGGGCTCGGGCAGCTCGCCCAGGTCCAGGGCGGCCAACGGATCGTCAGCATCGATGCGTGCGGCGTAGGCGGCGAACATGGATCGGACACTAGCCAAGAAAGGCCGGGGCCCGGAACCACGCGGGAGTGTGACCTCCACCGCGTGTCCCGGGCCCGAACCGGCGCGCTGGTGCGCCGTACCGGCGCGCGCGCCGCCGTCAGCGCCGCGCGACGCCCTCGCGCCGCGCCGCCTCGGCGACCGCCTTGCTCACCGCCGGCGCCACCCGGGCGTCGAACGGCGACGGGATCACCTTCTGCGGGGTCAGCTCGTCGGCCACCACCGCGGCCAGCGCCTGGGCGGCGGCCAGCTTCATGCCCTCGGTGATCCGGGCGGCCCGCACCTGCAGCGCGCCGGCGAAGATGCCGGGGAAGGCCAGCACGTTGTTGATCTGGTTGGCGAAGTCCGAGCGGCCGGTGGCCACCACGGCGGCGTACTTGTGCGCCACCTCGGGGTGGATCTCCGGGTTCGGGTTGGCCATGGCGAAGATGAAGCAGCCCTCGGCCATGGTCGCCACCGCCTCCTCCGGCACGGTGCCGCCGGAGACGCCGATGAACACGTCCGCACCCTTGAGCGCCTCGACCAGCGAGCCGGTCACGCCGGTGCGGTTGGTCAGTGCGGCGATCTCGGCCTTGACGTCGGTCAGGTCCGTGCGGCCCTGGTGGACCACGCCCTTGCGGTCGCACACCGCCACGTCGCCGATGCCGGCCGCGACCAGCATCTTGGCGATCGCGATGCCGGCCGCACCGGCGCCGGAGATGACCGCGCGCAGCGAGCCGACCTCGCGGCCGGTCACCTTGGCGGCGTTCCACAGCGCGGCCGTGGTCACGATCGCGGTGCCGTGCTGGTCGTCGTGGAAGATCGGGATGTCCAGCGCCTCCTGCAGGCGGCGCTCGATCTCGAAGCAGCGCGGCGCGGAGATGTCCTCCAGGTTGACGCCGCCGAAGGACGGGGCCAGCCGGACCACCGTCTCCACGATCTCGTCCACGTCGGTGCAGTCCAGCGCGATGGGCACCGCGTCCACGCCGCCGAACTGCTTGAACAGGATCGCCTTGCCCTCCATCACCGGGAGCGAGGCCTGCGGGCCGATGTCGCCCAGGCCCAGCACCGCGGTGCCGTCGGTGACCACGGCGACCGTGTTGGCCTTCCAGGTGTAGTCGTGCACCAGGTCCGGCTGCTCGGCGATGGCGGTGCAGACCCGGGCGACCCCGGGGGTGTAGGCGAGGGACAGGTCGTCCGCGTCGCGCACCGGAACCGTTGCCCGGACCTCCATCTTGCCGCCGCGGTGAAGCGCGAACACGGCGTCGACCGGGTCCTCGGTGTCCTGAGTACGAGGGTGAATGATCTCCGCTGCCACGATGACCTCTTCGTCATGATCAGCGAGGGCCGGCACCGACGGGTCTTCGGCCTGCCCCGGCGAATGCTGAAAAACCCGGGCCGCCGTCTGCGGTCCCGGTCGCCGGGTGGCCGGGCGGCTCGTCGGAACCGCCCTCGATTGAGGGTTTTTGGGTGTATTCGCCTGTGCAACGGGCTGAGCCTAGGCCGGGAAGAAGGCATCGCACCGGTGCCTTGGATTCCTGTCACGCACTGTTCACCCGTCGACTCCACCAGGCGGCGCTTGGGTTTCGGAAGAACCCCAGCTCCGGCGGTGTCCACAGGCACACGGCATGCACACCCGAAGGAGTGAACGATAAGACACGGAGGGGAGGTGGTGCCGCGGAATACGGAGTCGGTGTCCAATGACTTCCGTTCCCGGGCACCCCGGTTCTGTCGGGAACCGGCGGTCTTCGTTCGGTATCGGGGATCACCCGATGCCGGATTCTTGCACACCCGGCCGTGCGGCGGGTGGCCGGGGATGACATGATCCGCACTCCCGCACCTTTCACCGGACCTCGTCGGACACCAGCCGCGCACCCCTCAGCCCGCGGCAGGCCAGGGCAGACCCGAGGTCTCGCTGCACCACCCCAGGCAGCCGGTCCCGTGGCGGACCTCACCCTTCCCTCCCTCAGGAAGCTCCCTGGCATGTTCAACCGCACCCTGCTGCCCGCGCTCGGCGCCACCTCCCTGTTCCTGACCGGCTGCGGCAGCGGCACCACGTCCACCGTCGACCCCGGCGCGGCGCTGCGCGCCAAGCTCCCGGCCCCGCTGCGGGCCGGCGGCGTGCTGAAGGTCGGCACCAACCTCAACTACGCCCCGGTCGACTTCAAGGCCGCCGACGGCACCCCGGCCGGCCTGGACATCGACCTGGCCCAGGCCCTGGGCGACTACCTCGGCCTGCGCGTGCAGTTCGTGGACCAGCCGTTCGACCAGCTGATCCCGAACGTCCAGCAGCACCGGCTGGACCTGGCCCTGTCCGCCGTGATCGACACCGAGCAGCGGCAGAACGGCACCGACGACTCCGGCCGGCGGGTCGACCCCGGGGTCGACTTCGTCGACTACTTCCTGACCGGCACCGCGATCCTGGTGAAGGCCGGCAACCCGCTGTCGATCACCAACCTCGACCAGTTGTGCGACCACACCGTGGCGATGCAGCGCGGCACCATCCAGGCCGAGATCGCCGCCCGCCAGACGGACGTCTGCCGCAAGTCCGGCAAGACGCTGACCGTGGACCTGTTCGACACCGACGACCAGGCACTGGGCGAGGTGGCCTCCGGCAAGGCGGTGGCCGACCTGAACGACTACCCGGTGGCCGCCTGGAACACCAGCCCGGACCACGGCGGCAACCGGTTCCAGGTGACCGGCGCGATGCTGCAGACCAGCCCGTACGGCATCACCGTGAACAAGTCCGACGGCGCCCTGCGCGACGTGCTGGCCAAGGCGCTGGACCAGTTGATCCGCAACGGCGGCTACGACCGGATCCTCACCAAGTGGAACGCCCGGGACGGCGCGGTGCCGGCCTCGGAAATCAACGGCGGTTTCTGACCGCCGCCGCGCGGCCGCCGATTCCGGCAGCCGCTGACCGGACCCGCCCGGACGCACCGCCGGGCGGGTCCCGGTTCCCGGTGAGAGGCTGTCAGAAACACGCAGGACCGGATATGCGGATGTCAGGACAAGGAGCCGCTGCCCCCGTTATCCATTTTTGATCTGAATGGTGCTCCGCTCAACAGTTCGGTGATGGCAGGATCTCCAGCACCACCTCGGCGGAGGGTGGGCCACCCATTCACCCGAAAACAGCGGGCTCGATCCGCCTCACCTCTCACCAGGAGGCTCCCCCCATGAGCACCCGTACCCGTACGTCCCGTCTGGCCGCCCTCGGTGCGGTCCTGGTCGCCGGTTCACTGGTGATCACCGGTTGCGGCAGCAGCAAGAGCAGCAGCACCGCCGGCAGCTCGGCCGGCTCGTCGGCGGTGCCGACCCCGACCGCGGTGGCCTCGCTCGCCGCGCTGGTGCCGGCCGACGTGAAGTCCGGCGGCAAGCTGGTGGTCGCCACCGACGCCTCGTACGCGCCCAACGAGTTCAAGGACGCGAACAACGCCATCGTCGGCATGGACGTCGACATGGCCAAGGCGATCGCCCAGACGCTCGGCCTGACCGCCGACGTGCAGAACGCCACCTTCGACTCGATCATCCCGGGCATCGCGGCGAAGAAGTACAACATGAGCCTGAGCTCCTTCACCGACACGAAGGAGCGCGAGCAGACGGTCGACATGGTGACCTACTTCTCCGCCGGCACCGGGACCGCGGTCAAGAAGGGCAACCCGCAGAACGTCAACGCCACCGACCTGTGCGGCAAGAAGGTCGCGGTGCAGACCGGCACCACCCAGGCCGACGAGATCAAGAACACCATCAACCCGGCCTGCACCAAGGCGGGCAAGCCCACCATCCCGAACGACGGCGACAAGTTCGACCTGCAGACCGACGTGACCACCGCGCTGGTCTCCGGTCGCGACGACGCGATGCTCGCCGACTCCCCGGTGGTGGACTACGCGGTCCAGCAGACCGGCGGCCAGCTGCAGACCATCGGCTCGGTCACCGACACCGCCCCGTACGGCGTCGTGCTGCCCAAGGGCACCGACCTGTCCAAGGCGGTCCAGGGCGCGGTCCAGGCCCTGATGAGCAACGGCACCTACAAGGCCATCCTCACGAAGTGGGGTGTCCAGGCCGGCGCGATCGACAGCTCCGTGATCAACGGCGCCGCCAGCTGACCCTCCCCGGACCCCCGACTTCTGAAGGCACATCGTGAACTCAACCGATCAGGGAGCGGTGAACAAGGGACGGCCCGAGGCCATCAAGGCCGTCCCGGTCCGCCACCCCGGACGCTGGGCCGGAGCAGTGGTCGTCGCGGTGCTCGCGGCGATGCTGATCCACGCCATCGTGACCAACCCCGCGATCCAATGGGACGTCATCAGGACCTACCTGACGGACTCCTCGATCCTGCACGGCCTGCTGGTCACCCTGGAGCTGACCGCGCTGGCGATGCTGATCGGCGTGGCCGGCGGCACCCTGCTGGCGATCATGCGGCTGTCACCCAACCCGGTGCTCTCCACCACCGCCTGGTTCTACATCTGGGTCTTCCGCGGCACCCCCGTGCTGGTCCAGCTGCTGTTCTGGAACTTCCTCGGCGCGCTCTGGGTGAAGCTCTCGATCGGCGTGCCGTTCGGCGGCTACCTCGGCCTCTCCGACGGCGGGGCCTTCTGGTCCCAGGACACCAACAAGCTGATCCCGCTCTTCGTCGCCGCGCTGCTGGGCCTGGGCCTGAACGAGGCGGCGTACATGGCGGAGATCGTCCGCGGCGGCATCCAGTCCGTCCCGGTCGGCCAGACCGAGGCGGCGCACGCGCTGGGCATGAGCCAGTCCGCCACCATGCGGCGGATCATCCTGCCGCAGGCGATGCGGGTGATCATCCCGCCGACCGGCAACGAGACCATCTCGATGCTGAAGACCACCTCGCTGGTCTCGGCGATCTCGCTGGAGGAGCTGCTGCGCGCGGGGCAGAACATCTACTCGCGCACCTTCCAGACCATCCCGCTGCTGATCGTGGTCAGCATCTGGTACCTGCTGATGACCTCGATCCTGACGGTCGTCCAGTACTACATCGAGCGGCACTACGCGCGCGGCGCCAACCGGGTGCTGCCGCCCACCCCGCTGCAGCGGCTGCGCGGCCTGCTGGGCCGGCGTCCCGAGCACACCGAAGGCGAGTCCGACGTGGTCCCCGGCCTGGAAGGGGGCGGCCACCTGTGAGCACCCCGATCAGTGACACCCCGCCGCAGCCGAGCGCCGGGTCCGGCGCCGGCGCGCCGATGGTCCGGGCCGAGGCGGTGCACAAGTCCTTCGGGGCGGTGCAGGTGCTCAAGGGCATCGACCTGGAGGTCCTGCCCGGCCAGGTCTTCGTGCTGGTCGGGCCGTCCGGCTCCGGCAAGTCGACCTTCCTGCGCTGCATCAACCACCTGGAGAAGATCAACGCCGGCCGCCTGTGGGTGGACGGCGACCTGGTCGGCTACCGGCAGAAGGGCGACCGGCTCTACGAGCTCAAGGACCGCGAGGTCGCCGAGAAGCGGCGCGACATCGGCATGGTCTTCCAGCACTTCAACCTGTTCCCGCACATGACCGCGCTGGAGAACATCACCGAGGCGCCGGTCCAGGTCAAGGGCGAGTCCAAGGCCGCCGCGCGGGACCGGGCCCGGGCCCTGCTGGACCGGGTGGGGCTGGCCGACAAGGCCGGCAGCTACCCCTCCCAGCTCTCCGGCGGCCAGCAGCAGCGGGTGGCGATCGCCCGGGCACTGGCCATGGAGCCCAAGCTGATGCTCTTCGACGAGCCCACCTCGGCGCTCGACCCGGAGCTGGTCGGCGAGGTGCTGGACGTCATGCGCGGCCTCGCCGAGGAGGGCATGACGATGATCGTCGTCACCCACGAGATGGGCTTCGCCCGCGAGGTGGGCGACGCGCTGGTCTTCATGGACGGCGGCGTGGTGGTCGAGTCCGGCCATCCGCGCGACGTGCTGGCCAACCCGCAGCACGAGCGGACCAAGCTCTTCCTCTCGAAGGTGCTGTAGTCCGCGGACGAGTGCTCCGGACCGGACGGCGTAATAGGCTAGAGGCGAATCACCCGTTACTGCTCCCTCGGAGGGGACCCGTGGAGCTCGCCTCGTACGCCGATTACGCCGTCCGGCTGGTGAACAGCGAGGAGCCGGAGCGCGGCACCGACGCGCTGACCGGCGTGGAGGCGGTGCGCGCGCTCTTCGGCCACTCCGACTCGCCCACCGCCCGGTTGGCCGAGCCGGCCGACGTCGGGCGGCTGCGCGCCGTCCGGGCCCGGCTGCGCGCGGTCTTCGAGGCCGCCGCGGCCGGCGACGAGGTGCGCGCGGTGGACCGGTTGAACGGACTGATGTCCGAGTACCCGGTGAGCCCGCAGGTCTCCGGGCACGACTACCTGGACGAGAGCGGCCGCCCGCGCTGGCACCTGCACCTGGCCGACAACGCGCCCTCCGCCACCGCCAACTACACCGCGGTGGCCTGCATGGGCCTGGCCATCCACCTGACCGAGCTGGGCGCGGACCGGCTGGGCATCTGCCAGGCCGCACCGTGCCGCAACGCCTACCTGGACACCTCCACCAACCGGTCCCGGCGGTACTGCTCGGACCGCTGCGCGACCCGGGCCAACGTGGCCGCCTACCGGGCCCGCAAGAAGCAGGAGGCGGCCGCGCGCGAGGCCGCCGCTACCGCGACGGGCTGAGCCGGCGGGACACGCCGAACCTGGCCGCCAGCCCGGGCACCCGGCCCAGCGGCCAGCGGCACAGCAGCCGCTCCAGCCAGTCGGCCGGGGCCAGCCAGGACAGGCTCGGCCGCACCCGGGCCAGCACCCGGCCCAGCACCAGCTCCGCCGGCACCGCGCCGAAGTCCCGGCTGTCGTTGCCCAGGAACTGGTTGTCCGACAGCAGCCACCAGCCCTTGGGCCGCAGTTCGGCCGCCCGCTTGACCACCAGCAGGTCCTGGCGCATCGGGTGACGCACCAGCAGCACGGCGCCCGGGCGGACCCGGGCGCCGTAGCGGACCACCACCCGGTCGCCGTGGTAGAGGGTGGGGACCATCGAGGGCCCGTCCACGTCCACCAGGCCGAACGGCAGCAGCCCGCCGCCCGCGCCCAGGACCGGTTCCTCCTCCGTCGCCCCGGCCTCCCGCAGCCGCTTCGCCGCCATTGGTGCCCTCCTCGCTCGCCTGGCCGACCCCGGTCGGGTCCAGCATCCCGCATCGACAACGCCTGCCCGATATCGACCGGTTCCGACTCCACCTTTTGCCCTAGGCCGCCGTCCCGGCCGAGAGAACCGGGATCCGGCGGGGTAGTCTCGGCGCGGGAAGACGATCTAAGGAAGGACTCCCATGTTCTCTCGTCTGTTTGCGCCGCGGGTCACCGCTCACGCCCACTGCGACCTGCCCTGCGGTGTCTACGACCCGGCCCAGGCGCGCATCGAGGCCGAGTCGGTGAAGGCCACTCAGGAGAAGTACCAGGCCAACGAGGACGCCCACTTCCGCGCCCGCGCCATCATCATCAAGGAGCAGCGCGCCGAGGCCGTCAAGCACCACCTGTCGGTGCTGTGGAGCGACTACTTCAAGGCCCCGCACTTCGAGAAGTACCCGCAGCTGCACCAGCTGTTCAACGACGCCCTGAAGGCCGCCTCGGCCACCAAGGCGTCGACCGACCCGGCCACCGGCCAGGCCCTGCTCGACCTGATCGCCCAGATCGACAAGATCTTCTGGGAGACCAAGCAGGCCTGAGCCCTGCCGCCGGGCCGTTGACGGCCCGTGTTGACGCCCTTCACTCTGCGGAGTGAAGGGCGTCACTGCGTTCACTCCCAGTACCCTCGGGAGCATGATCAGGCACGCCGTCCCCGAGGACGTCCCCACCATCATCGAGCTGATCCGCGAACTGGCGGAGTACGAGCAGGCGCTGTCCGAGGCCACGGCGACCCCGGAGCAACTGCACCGGGCGCTGTTCGGCGAGCACCCGGCGGTGCACGCGCTGATCGCCGCCGAGGACGCCACCGGCGAGACGGTCGGCTTCGCGCTCTGGTTCCGCAACTTCTCCACCTGGACCGGGACCCACGGGATCTACCTGGAGGACCTCTACGTCCGGCCCGCCAAGCGCGGCGGGGGCTACGGCAAGGCACTGCTCACCGAGCTGGCCAGGACCGCGGTGGAGCGCGGCTACCAGCGCTTCGAGTGGAGCGTGCTGGACTGGAACGAGCCCGCGATCGGCTTCTACAAGTCGCTCGGCGCCCGGCCGATGGACGAGTGGACGGTGCACCGGCTCACCGGCGACGCACTGCGCGAGCTGGGCACCTCCTGACCCGCTGAAGCGGCAATCCCGCTGCAAGTCGCGACATCCGCCCGTCGATCGCGGTAACGTCTCGGCGGACGGCCCGCGTCCGATGCCGCCCGACTGGGTAGGAATCGGAACGTACCGCACCACCCCTCAAGACAGTTGGGGCGAAGCAGTTGAGCCAAGCAACAGAACGTGCCACGGCCTCGGGGTCTCAAGCACAGCGCGTCACCCAGGAGGTGAGGGTGTCCCAGATCGACGGCGATCCCGCGGACCCGGCGTCCAAGGCGGCCCAGGACTTCGTGGAGGTCCGGCTGCCCGCCCAGGGGGCGTACCTCTCGGTGCTGCGGACGGCCACGGCCGGCCTCGCGGCCCGGTTGGACTTCACCCTGGACGAGATCGAGGACCTGCGCATCGCGGTGGACGAGGCGTGCGCGATCCTGCTCCAACAGGCGGTGCCGGGGTCGGTGCTGTCCTGCGAGTTCCGCCTGGTCGGCGACGCGCTGCGGGTGACCGTGGCCGCGCCCACCACCGACGGCCGCGCCCCGGAGCGCGACACCTTCGCCTGGACGGTGCTCTCCGCGCTGGCCGGCGAGGTGGAGTCCTCGGTGGCCGAGGACCGCACGGTCAGCATCAGCCTGCACAAGAAGCGCGGCGGGACCCCGTTCCAGCCGTAGCCGGGCAAGACCGGCCGGGCCGCGACCGGGGACGTTCCCGTTCGGACCCCCGGTCGCGGTACAACCAATGTGATGGCCCGGCCCGCGCAGCGGCCGGGTGCTCCCGGAACGGAACGGGGGATCGCCGTGAGTGATCTGGATCGCAACTCTGCCGTCGGGCACCCGCCGGCGGCCGGTCGGGGGGGCGGGGGGGCGGCCCCCCCCCCCCCCC
>NZ_JBHYKG010000301.1:0-10114 GCF_042741245.1 Kitasatospora sp. NPDC058965 | reverse complement strand
CGCCAACACCTACCTCGACGCCCTCGCCCACCACCGCACCCACCACGGACACCCCACCACCGCCCTCGCCTACGGCCTCTGGAACACCAACGCGGGCCTGAGCGCGTGGCTGGGTGAGGCCGACCTGCAGCGGCTCACCCGCCAGGGCCTGCCGGCGCTCAGCGTCGAGGAGGCGCTCGGGCTGTTCGACACCGCGCTGGCCACGCCGCACCCGGTCCAGGTGCCGCTGCACGTCAACCCCGCCGCCCTGCGCACCCGCACCGACGAACTGCCCGCCCTGCTGCGGGGCCTGGCACCCGCGGTGCGGCGGCGCAGCGCGAAGGGCGCGGCCGACCCGGCAGCGCTGCGGCGCCGGCTGGCCGGCCTGGGCGAGCCCGAGCGCGAGGAGGTGCTGCTGGAGCTGGTGCGCACGCTGGCGGCCGGCATCCTGGGGCACGCGGGCGCGGCCGAGGTCCACCCCGAACGCGACTTCCTGGAGGCCGGGTTCGACTCGCTGGCCTCGATGGAGCTGCGCAACGGCCTGAACGAGGCGACCGGGCTGCGGCTGCCCCCGATGGTGGTCTTCGACAACAAGAACCCCAACGGCCTGGCCGGCTACCTGCGGTCGGTGCTCGACAGCCAGCAGCCGAGCGAGGACGGCTCGACCCCGGTGGAGGTGACGGCCGGTGAGACGCTGACCGACATCTTCCGCGGCGCGGTGCAGTCGGGTCAGACCAAGCGGGGCCTGGAGCTGCTGCGCGCGGTGGCCGGGATCCGGCCGCGGTTCGCCTCGGCCGCCGAGTATCCCGGGGCCCCGGGCCCGGTGCGGCTGCTGGACGGTCCGGCCGGCCCGCGCCTGCTCTGCCTGAGCTCGCCGATGGCGACCAGCGGTGCGCTGCAGCACAAGCGGGTCGTCTCGCACCTGAGCACGCCCCGGCCGGTGTACGCGATCCCGATGGCCGGCTTCCACCCGGGCGAGTCGCTGCCGGACTCGCCGGAGGCGGCGATCGACCTGCTGGCGGCCACCGTGCTGAAGGCGGCCGAGGGCGAGCCGTTCGTGCTGATGGGCTACTCGGCGGGCGGCATCTTCGCGCACGCCACCGCCCGGCACCTGGCCGAGACCGCGGGGGTGCGGCCGGCCGGCATGGTGATGCTGGACACCTACGAGGTCAACGACCTGGGCGGCGGCCCGGTGGAGCAGCTGTTGGAGGGGATGTTCCACAAGGAGGGCGCGTTCGGCGGCTTCGACTCGACCCGGCTCTCCGCGATGGGCGGGTGGGGCGGCCTGATCCCGCACCTGGACCTCGGCCCGCTGGACGGGGTGCCCGGCCTGCACATCCAGTGCATCCGCTCGTTCTTCCCCGAGGTGCCGGACGCCGAGCCGGACGCCGAGTGGATCTCCCGCCCGTGGAACCCGGAGTACACCCTGGTGCCGGTCAAGGCGGACCACTTCAGCCTGATCGAGGAGAACGCCGCGCTGCCCGGCCGGGCCATCGAGGAGTGGCTGACCGGCCACTGGCCCGCCGCCTGAGGCGCCGTCGCACCGCCGTCCCGAGCCAGAACCCCGCAAGCAGAAGGAGAGTCATGCCGCCCGCACCGAGCGCCAAGGGAACGGTGCCCTTCGGTTCCCACCAGACCTGGTTCCGCGTCACCGGAGACCTGAGCAGCGGCCGGCCCGCGCTGGTCCTGGTGCACGGCGGACCGGGCAGTACCCACGACTACCTGCTCAACCTGGCCGAACTGGCCGACCAGGGCTGGCCGGTGGTCCACTACGACCAGATCGGCAACGGCGGCTCCAGCCACCTGCCCGGTGCCGGGCCGGAGTTCTGGACCCCGGAGCTCTTCCTGGACGAGCTGGACAACCTGCTGCGCACCCTGGGCATCGCGGACAACTACGTGCTGCTCGGCCAGTCCTGGGGCGGGCTGGTGGTGGCCAAGCACGCCGCCGCCCGCCCGGCCGGCCTGCGCGGCTTGGTCATCGCCAACGCGCCGGCCTCCTACCCGCTGTGGCTGTCCGAGATGAAGGTGCTGCGCGACCAGCTGCCGCCCGGGGTGAACGAGACCCTGCTCGCGCACGAGGCGGCGGGCACCACCGGCAGCGACGAGTACCACGCGGCGATGCGCTTCTTCTACGAGAAGCACGTCTGCCGGCTCAACCCCTGGCCGCGCGACTACCTGGCCTCGTTCTACGAGATCTACAACGACCCGACGGTCTACTTCACCATGAACGGGCCGAGCGAGTTCCACGTGGTCGGCACCCTCAAGGACTGGGGGGTGATCGAGGACTGCCCGCGGATCGCGGTGCCCACCCTGCTGCTCTCCGGCCGCCACGACGAGGCCACCCCGGTGACCGTGCAGCCGTTCCAGGACCTGATCCCCGAGGTGCGCTGGCACATCTTCGAGAAGTCCAGCCACCTGCCGCACCTGGAGCAGCCGGAGGAGTTCCGCGCCGTGCTGCTGGAGTACCTGGAGTCCCTGGTCGCCTGAGCCCGTAGGGGCCGCTAGGGGTGCCCGGGGCCGACCGGCCCCGGGCATCCTGGCGACGGCCGACGCGCGCTTGAGCGCACAACCCCCGGAGGGAACGAAGAGCGATGGCAACCGAGCAACGCGCGGGCGAGGCGACCGCGATCGTCTTCCCGGGAATGGGCCCGTGCCCGTTCTCGGAGGTGGCGAAGTTCATGCTGATCAATCCGGCCGCCCGGCGCCTGGTCGGGATCGCCGACGAGGTGCTCGGCTACGACCTGGTGGAGCGTTTCCGGACCTCCGAGGGCGACTATTCCGAGGCCGCCCAGGTGGCATTCATGGTGAACTGCCTGGCGCTCGCCGAATGGGCCGAAGAGGCCCACGGAATGCGCACGGACTACGTGGTGGGTCCGAGCTTCGGCGAGAAGGCGGCGGCCGTCTGGTCGGGCGCGCTCTCCTTCCCGCAGGCGGTGCGGATGACCGCCGACTGGGCGGTGGCGCTGGAGGAGTACTTCGCCCGGGAGCACACCGAGATCGTGGTGCAGTCGTTCGCCCGGGTGCCGCGCGAGCAACTCGACCTGCTGCTCGGCGAGCTGACGGCGCAGGGGGAGTGGTACGACATCGCCTGCCACGTGGACCACGACTTCTACATGATCTGTGTGCGGGAGGGCCTGCTGGACTCGCTGCAGCAGCGGATCCGCTCGCTGGGCGGACTGCCGCTGTACATGATGCGTCCGCCGATGCACTCGGCCGCCTTCGCCCCGCTGCGCGAGCGGATGGCCGCGGAGGTCTTCGCCGGCCTGCACTTCACCGACCCGCGGATCCCGGTCGTCGCGGACCAGGACGGCACCGTGCTGACCAGCGCGGACGGCGTGCGCACGATGCTGCTGGACGGCTTCACCCGGGCCGTCAACTGGCCCAAGGCGGTGGCGGAACTGCGCCGGCTGGGGGTCGGCACGGTCTACGTCTCGGGCCCGGACAGCCTGTTCGGCCGGGTCGGGGTGACCACCCGCAGCTTCAAGGTGGTCCCGCTCAACCCGCGGGCCGCGCTGCGGCCCGGTCGCCGGCCGGCCACGGTCTTCGCCTGACCACGCGCGAGTGCCCTTCCGGAAGCCGGAAGGGCACTCGGGGGCGGGCGTTCAGGCGGCGGCGCGGATCTCGGCGAGGGTCCCCCAGAGGGCACCCGGGGTGGCGAAGGTCTCCAGGCTCAGCGCGTCGTCCAGGAACCGGACGCCGTACAGCTCCTCCAGCTGGGCCAGGAGCTCGACGGTCCCGAGCGAGTCGAGGCCAAGGTCCCGCAGATCGGTGTCCGCGGTGAGCGCCTCGTCGGCCCCGACGAACGGCAGGAATTTGCGCAGAAGGTCCTCGAACTGCTGGTCCCAGCTCATGATTTCGTCTCCCGGTGAGTCACGGTGCTTCCTGACTGCCAACGTAGGCGCGCCGCCGGGCGGGTGGCAACGGAGCGCCACCCTTATGCGACCCCTTTCTTTTTCGCGGAGGAAGAATGAACGAGACGCCCGACCCGGCGCTCTACCAGCGATTTCTGCGGGGCCTGGCCCGGTCGCCGCAGCGGCCCGCGATCCGGATCGGCCAGACCGCGGTGACCTACACCGAGGCGCACCGGCAGGCGCTGGCCTGGGCCGGCGCGCTGTCGGCCGGCCGGACCGGGCGACCGCGCGCGGTCGGCGTGCTGGCCGCCAAGGGGGTGACCGCCTACCTCGGCATCCTGGCCGGCCTCTACACCGGCGCCACCGTGGTCCCGTTGCACCCGGACTTCCCGGCCGGCCGGACCCGGCGGATGCTGGAACTGGCCGGCGTGGACGTGCTGGTGGCCGACGAGCAGGGCCTGGCCGCGCTGCGCGCCGGTTCGATGCCCGACCGGCCGATCCCGGTGCTGGTGCCGCTGTCCGACGCGGCCCACCCGTACCCGCGGATCGAGCTCGACCCGGCCCTGGCGCTGGCCGAGCCGCGCCCGGTCCGGGCCGAGGACACCGCCTACATGCTCTTCACCTCCGGCTCGACCGGCCGGCCCAAGGGCGTGCCGATCAGCCACGGCAGCACCCGGCACTACTTCGACCTGCTGGACGCGCGCTACGACTTCACCCCCGAGGACGTGTTCTCGCAGACCTTCGACCTCAACTTCGACTGCGCGATGTTCGACCTGTTCTGCGCTTGGGGCGCCGGTGCCACGGCGCACGCCGTCCCGGTGCAGGCCTACCGCGGGCTGCCGGCCTACGTCGCCGAGCACGGGATCACCGTGTGGTTCTCCACGCCGAGCGCGATCTCGCTGATCCGTCAGCTCGGCGGCCTGGAGCCGGGATCGCTGTCCGGCCTGCGCTGGAGCTTCTTCGCCGGCGAGGCGCTGCGCTGCCAGGACGCGGCCGACTGGCAGACGGCGGCCCCCGGTTCGGCGCTGGAGAACATCTACGGCCCGACCGAACTGACCGTCACCATCACCGGCCACCGCTGGGACTCCGACTCCTCCCCGGAGTTGGCGGTCAACGGGATCGTGCCGATCGGCGCGGTGCACCCGGGCCACGACCACCTGCTGCTGGCCGAGGACGGCAGCACCGCCGAGTACGAGGGCGAGCTCTGCATCACCGGGCCGCAGATGACGCAGGGTTACCTCGACCCGGCCGACAACGCGGGCCGGTTCCTGGAGCACGACGGGCGGCTGTGGTACCGCACCGGCGACCGGGTGCGCCGGTTGCCCGCCGACGAGCTGGCCTACCTGGGCCGGCTGGACGCCCAGGTGCAGATCCAGGGCTGGCGGGTCGAGCTGCCGGAGATCGAGCACGCGCTGCGCGGCTGCGCGGGGGTGCGCGACGCGGTGACGGTGACCCGGCCGGCCGAGGGCGGCGGGGTCGAACTGGTCGTGTTCTACACCGGCGAGGTGACCGCACCGGCGGCGCTGGCCCGCCAGCTGCGGCAGATCCTGCCGGCCGGGATGCTGCCGCGGGACTACCGCCACCTGACCGAGTTCCCGCTCAACTCCAACCGCAAGATCGACCGCGGTCGGCTGGCCGCGGAGGCGGCGGGCGTGCTGGTCGGCGCCGCCTGACCGTTCGTCTGCTGACCACTCTTCTGCGAGCAGGGGAGCGGCCGTGGTGCCGGGCCGAGTTGGCCCCGGTGCCACGGCCGTCGCCATTACTGAGAGTTGCGGTGGAGTAGGAGAGTCCGGTATTCGTTGGCGGCCACCGTCCAGCTTTCGTTAAGGATCGACGTGTCCATACCCCCCAACGAGGCCCCTCAGCAGCCCTACGGCGCGCCGCAGCAGGGCTACGGCGTCCCGCCGCAGCAGCCGTACGGCTACCCGGCCCCGCAGCCGACCGGCTCGAACGGCTTCGCGATCGCCGGTCTGATCCTGGCCTTCCTGTTCTTCCCGCTCGGCCTGATCTTCAGCATCATCGGCCTGGTCAAGTCGAAGAGCGCCGGCAAGGGCAAGGTCCCCGCGATCATCGGCCTCATCGTGTCGCTGCTCGCGACCGCCGGTACCATCGCGGGCATCGCGCTGGCCGTCTCGACGGTCTCCAAGGCCCTGGACAGCGGCTGCGTCAGCGCCACCTCCACGGTCACGACCTACTCGGACAAGATGAGCGCCGACGCCGGCAGCCCGGACGCGCTGAAGGCCGACTTCAAGAACGCGACCGACGAGCTGAACGCCGCCGCCGCCAAGGCCGGCAACGCCGCCGCCAAGAGCGCGATCAGCGCGCTGGCCGGCGACTACCAGCAGCTGTACACCGACGTCAGCACCGGCACCGCGCCCAGCGCCGACCTGCAGTCGAAGCTGGAGACCGACGGCCAGAAGGTCGACACCGCCTGCGGCCACATCGGCAGCTGATCCGTCAGTTCGCCCGTTCGGCCCGAGTGGCCACGATCTCCTGCATCCGCTCCAGGAAGCGCGAGATCGTGGCCACTTCCGTTTCCGGCAGTTCGCGCACGGTGGCCACCACCTGGCCGAGCAGCGGGCCGAAGAACGACCGGCCGAGGACGACCGCCCGTTCGTCGACCGCCAGCAGCACCCGGCGCCGGTCCCGGTCGTCCCGGGCCCGCCGGACGAGCCCGAGCCGCTCCAGCCGGTCCACCAGGGCGGTGGTGCCCGCCGAGTTGAGCCCCAGTTGACGGCCGAGCCAGCCGGGCGTGGCCGTGGTACCGGTCCGGGCCGCGTCCAGCAGGCAGATCAGCGCCCGCAGGTCGGTCGGGTGCAGGCCGTTGCGCTGGGCGAAGTCGGCGGTCAGCAGGTCCAGCTGCACGGTCAGCGCCCGGAGCTGGTGCGCCACGTGCAGGCCCGGCCCGGCCTCGTCGATCGGCTGTTCTGCTGCCACCGGGCGTCCGCCCCTTCCGCTGGACCGTCTGTGTCCGAGAACCTGACGCGCTTCCCGGCAGCCTACGACGCGCTGCCGTCCTGTCGGCTGGTGCCGGTGGAGCAACCGGACCCGGTCTCGCCCTGTGGGACGGCCCGGGACCGCGGGTGCGGGCCGGCACGGCGGCCCGGGCGCCGCGGGACGTCCCGGCGGGATCCGGCCCGGACCGATGAGTTCCGGCCGCCCCGGCGGTCCACCTCTGCGAAGGGTCCGTCGAGACACGTGGAGGAGAGGGCGATGAGCCTGCCCGAGATCGTTCCCGCCGAGCAGTGGCGGGTGGCGCGCGAGGCGCTGCTGGGCCGGGAGAAGGAGCTGCGCCGGGCGCAGGACGCGCTGAACGCCGAGCGGCGGCGGCTGCCGATGGTGCGGGTGACCGCGCCGTACCGGTTCGAGGGGCCGGACGGCCCGGTGGGGCTGCGCGACCTGTTCGGCGGCCGTCGGCAGCTGATCGTGCAGCACGTGATGTGGGACCCGGCCTGGGAGGAGGCCTGCCAGAGCTGCTCGGGGTCGGTGGACGAGTACTCCGACGGCCTGCTCGCGCACCTGGCGGAGCGCGAGACGCGGTTGGTCGCGATCGCCCGGGCGCCGTACGCGAAGATCGCCCCGTACGTGGCCCGGCGCGGCTGGACGCTGCCGTTCTACTCGTCGTTCGGCAGCCCGTTCAACTACGACTTCCACGTCTCGATCGACGCGGCGGTGCTGCCGGTCCGGTTCAACTACCGCGACCTGCCGGCGCTGGAGGAGGCCGGCCAGGGGTGGCTGGCCGGCGCGCCGTCCGAGCAGCCGGGGCTGAGCTGCTTCCTGCTGGACGGGGACGAGGTGTTCCACACCTACTCGACCTACGCGCGCGGCACCGACTTCGGCGGGGCGTACGGGTTCCTCGACCTGACGGCGCTCGGGCGGCAGGAGGAGTGGGAGGAGCCGAAGGGCCGGTACGAGGCGCCGCGGGTGTCGGCACCGGTGTTCGAGGCGCTGCCCGGCCGGGGCTGACCGCGCCCGGCCGTGTCCAACCGGGGATCCGGTCGTTGGGCAGCGCATGAAGAAGCGCAGCATGATGGCCTTTGCCTCCCTCGCCGTGGGCGTGGTGGCCTCCCTGACCGCTCCGGCCGCGCACGCGGACGCCCCCGCCGCCGCCGGACCCGCCGTCGGCGGTGTGGACATGGGCGCCAGCGGCAACCAGATCGGTCCGCTGAACCAGGTCAAGCAGGTGACCGGAGAGCTGGGTCCGGTGCTCGGGGAGCTGCCGCACTGAGCCGGCGCGCACCGCGGCGCCGACCGCCCGGCGGTGCGCGCCCGAGCCCGACCCGAGACCTGAAGCCCCCTCGGCCGCCGTTGCGGCCGAGGGGGCTTCGTCGTGCCTGCCCGCGGGCGACCGCCCCCGGTCCCGACCGGATCCGGGCTGTCCGGTTCCGGCCAGTGGCGGGTCGGGCCACAGACGGGCCACCCCAACTCCCTCTACGGTGCGGGTCATTCCTTTCCCCCACCGCTAAGGGACTCCCCATGCGAGATGGCACCGCACGCCCACTTTCGGCGCTGGCCGGACTGACCCTGGCGCTGGCCGGGCTCGGCCTGGCCGCCGTCCCGGCCCACGCGGCCGGCGGGTCGACCGGACTGACCAAGGCCTGCCACGACACCCGGCCCGGCCGGGCCAACTGCCAGGCCGTCGGCGTCAGCCGGGCCGCCGGCGCGGCCGCTCCGGCGGCTCCGTCCGGCTACGGGCCGAGCGACATCCAGGCCGCCTACCAGCTGCCCAGCGGCGGCTCCGGAGTCACCGTGGCCATCGTCGACGCCTACGACGACCCCAACGCCGAGCAGGACCTGGCGACGTACCGCAGCACCTACAACCTGCCCGCCTGCACCACCGCCAACGGCTGCTTCAGCAAGGTGGACCAGCGCGGCGGCAGCTCCTACCCGAAGGGGGACAGCGGCTGGTCGGAGGAGATCACCCTCGACCTCGACGCGGTCTCCGCCGCCTGCCCGGCCTGCCACATCGTGCTGGTCGAGTCGGACGACAACAACGACCCGAACCTGTACGCGGCCGACGACACCGCGGTCCGGATCGGCGCCAAGTTCGTCTCCAACTCCTGGAGCGACAGCGAGAGTTCGGGGCAGACCTCGGACGACAGCCACTTCAACAAGCCGGGCGTGCTGTTCGCCTTCGCCACCGGGGACAACGGCTACGGCGGCGGCACCCAGTACCCCGCCTCCTCCCGCTACACCCTGGCGGTCGGCGGCACCTCGCTCAACCGCGCCTCGAACAACCGTGGTTGGAGCGAGAGCGCGTGGAGCGGCGCGGGCTCCGGCTGCTCCGCCTACGACGCGCAGCCCAGTTGGCAGCAGTCGGTCGGCACCGGCTGCAACGGCAAGGCGAACTCGGACGTGTCGGCGGTCGCCGACCCGAACACCGGCCTGGCGATCTACGACACCTACAGCGCCCCGGGCTGGCAGAAGTACGGCGGCACCAGCCTGGCCACCCCGCTGATCACCGCGATGTACGCGCTGGCCGGCACCCCGGGCGCCAACGACAACCCGGCGTCCTACCCGTACGCGCACACCGGCGCGCTCAACGACGTGACCACCGGCAACAACGGCAACTGCGGTACCCAGGTGTGCAACGCCCGTACGGGCTGGGACGGTCCGACCGGCCTCGGCACCCCCGCCGGCGTCTCCGCCTTCACCGCCGGGAGCACCCCGCCGCCCACCGGTGTGACCGTGGCCAACCCCGGTGACCAGAACAGCACCGTGGGCGTCGCGGTGACGCTGAAGAACTCCGCCTCCGGCGGCACCGCGCCGTACACCTGGTCGGCCACTGGCCTGCCGGCCGGTCTGGCCGTTGACAGCAGCACCGGCACCGTCTCCGGCACGCCCGGCACCGCCGGCAGCGGCAAGGTGACGCTCACCGCCAAGGACAGCACCGGGGCGACCGGCAGCACCAGCTTCACCTGGACCGTCAGCAGTGGCGGCACCGGCGGCACCGTCACGGTGACCAACCCCGGTACGCAGTTCGGCTTCACCGGCTTCAGCACGGCGCCGCTGCGGATCGGCGCGACGGACAGCGCGGGCCTGGCGCTCACCTTCAGCGCGAGCAACCTGCCGCCCGGACTGACCATCAGCTCCGCCGGCACGGTGACCGGGACGCCGACCCGGGCCGGTAGCTACACGGTGACGGTGCGGGCCGCCGACAGTGCCGGCGGCACCGGCAGCACGAGCTTCAACTGGACCGTCTACCAGGCCTTCTAGCCCCTTCCCGGTCGGCGGACCGGGCCCTCCCCGCAGGACCCCGGTGCCCGACCCGGCCGCCCCACCGG
>NZ_JBHYKG010000300.1:0-10115 GCF_042741245.1 Kitasatospora sp. NPDC058965 | reverse complement strand
GGGGGGGGGGGGGGGGCCCGGGGGGGGCGGCCGCCCCCCGCCCCCGCGCCGTTCACGGCCGGTCGTCGCGGCCCGCCGCCATCAGGTCGCGCATCTGGGTCAGCAGTTCGACCTCGGTCAGCGGGTCCTCCTGCGGCGGCAGCCCGGCCTTGCGCCGCTTGCGCTCGTCCAGGGCGTTGAGCGGGGCGACCACGAAGAAGTACAGCGCGGCGGCGATCAGCACGAAGGAGAGCAGGGCGTTGATGAAGGCGCCGTAGCGGAAGACGCTGTGGTTGACCGTGAAGGTGAGCGCGGAGAAGTCCTGCTTGCCGAAGACGGCCGCGACCAGCGGGGTGAGCAGGTCCTCCACCAGGCTGGTGACCACGGCGGTGAAGGCGGCGCCCATGACGAACGCGACGGCCAGGTCGAGCACGTTTCCGCGCAAGATGAACTTCTTGAATCCCTGCAGCATGCTGCCTCCTCGGGTCGTGGCTCCCCTCCAGCCTTCGGCGCGGGCGGCGACCGGGCCCGTCGGGCGGGCCGAACAGGTGACGGCAGGTCAGGCGGGCCCGGCGGGTGTGCGAGCGCCCGCGCTGACGGCCGTTCAGGCGCCGGTGGACCTCGATCGTCCGGTGGTCCGGGGAGCGGGCCGCGAGGACCGGGGCGGGGGAGCGGGTGGGCTCCTGCTGGGCCGCCGTTGGGCTGTCAGCTACTGTGAATAAAGATTCAATCCACATCCATCTGAGCATCCTTCCCCGTGGGCGCCCCGCAGGAGGTCGCCGTCGTGCACCCAGGAGGAGTATCAGATGAAGCCGATCCGTGGACACCTCGCCGCCGCGACCGTGCTGGCAGCCGGGATCCTGCTCGTCACCGGCGCGGCCGGGACCGCCTCGGCCGCAGTGCGGCCCGCCACCACCGCCCAGTTCCAGGGCCAGTTCTGGTACCCGGGGCCGAACCCGTACGCGGGCGTCCCGTTCGCCTACCGCTACGCCTACCAGAACGCCGCCGCGGCGGGGTACGCGCAGAGCCAGTGCGTTCAGCTGGGCTACACCGAGGGCGGCGAGCCGGCGGAGGGCTGGTGGATCACGGCCACCGTCCAGTGCAGCAACTGACGTGGTGACCGGCTGAACGGCGGGGCGGGGGAGGGTCCCCGCCCCGCCGCCGTCAGGCGGTGCCGGCGCAGTCGATGCAGATCGGCTGGCCGTTGCGGTCCTGGCCGGCGAGCTGGGTGCGGTGGTGGACCAGGAAGCAGGTCATGCAGGTGAACTCGTCCTGCTGGAGCGGGACCACCCGGACCGTCAGCTCCTCGCCGGAGAGGTCGGCGCCGGGCAGTTCGAGGCCTTCGACCGCCTCGGAGTCGGCGTCGACCGCTCCGCTGGAACGGTCCTCGCGGCGGCCCTTGAGCTCCTCGATGCTCTCGGTCTCCTCCTCGTTGCTGTGGCGGGGGGCGTCGTAATCGGTGGCCAAGGTGGTCCTCTCCTCAGGGCGTCTGGTGGTACTGCATCAGAATCCAGGAAATCTTGCCCTGTCGGAAACCCTCCCGCGCGTGGGCCGCGCCGATCTTCCCACGGACCGGCGCGGCCAACGTTCACTTCACCCCGTTCACCGCACGGTGAACGAGGTTCCGGTGGTGGCGTCACCGGCCAGCAGCGTGTACTGCCCCGGCGTCACACCGGGGTGGCCGTCCCCGTTGACGTCGCCCTGGGTGTGGGCCAGCAGCGAGACCGGCACCGAGACCGTGGCGGTCGCCGTGGCGCCCGCGTCCAGGTGCACCCGGGCGAAGCCGACCAGCCACTTGGCCGGGGTCAGCACCTGGCTCACCGGCTCGGCCGCGTACACCGGCACCACCAGGTCACCGGCCGTGGTCCCGGTGTTGGCCACCGGCACGCTCACCTTGAGGGTGGCGTCGGGCCGTACGGTGTCTCGGTCGAGCGCCGGGGCGTCGATCCGGTACTGGGTGTACGACAGGCCCGCGCCGAAGGCGAAGAGCGGGCTGTAGCCGGAGTCGGTGCCGCCGTTGGTGCCGGGCAGCTGGGTGTAGAACTCGGGCTCGTTGCCGATCGCCTTGGGCCAGGAGACCGGCATCCGCCCGCTCGGGTTCGCCTTGCCGTAGAGCAGGTCGGCCACCGCGTTGCCGCCCTCGGTGCCGGGCAGCCAGGCCATCAGCAGGCCCGCGGTGTTCGCGGCGCTGCCGAGCACCAGCGGGCGGTCGGCGACCACCACCACGACCACCGGCTTGCCGGTGGCCTGCAGCGCGGCCACCTCGGCCTGCTGGTCGGGCGCGAGCGAGGGGTCGGGCTGGTCGTTGGGGCCCTCGGCGCCGGGCGTGTTGCCGACCACCACCACGGCCGCGTCGGCCGAGCGCAGGTCGGTGGCGGCGGCGGTCGGGTCGGCCTGGTAGTCCACCGTGGTGCCCGCCGGGGCGCCGGCCTTCAGGCCGGCCAGCACGGTGGTGCCGGGCACCGCGGTGCCGCTCGGCACGCCCTGCCAGCCGATGCTCCAACCGCCCAGCTGGTTGGCCATGTTGTCGGCGTTCGGCCCGGTGACCACGAGCTTGTGCACGCCGGCGCCGAACGGCAGCACGTCGTTCTGGTTGCGCAGCAGCACCGAGGACTCGGTGGCGGCCCGGCGGGCCAGCGGCAGGTCGGCGCCGTCCACCACCGCGTCGGCCTTGGACGCGTCCACGTACGGGTGCTCGAACAGGCCGAGGCGGAACTTCATGGTGAGGATCCGGGAGACCGCCTGGTCGATCCGCTGCGGGGAGATCAGGCCGCGCTGCACGGCGATCAGCGCGGAGCTGCTGAAGTCGGCGGCGTTGGTCGGCTCCATCGCCATGTCGACACCGGCGTTGACCGCCTTGGCGATCGCCTCGGGGTAGTCGGCGGCGACGTGGTAGGCCGTCTGCAGGTTGCGGACGTCGCTCCAGTCGCTGACCACCACGCCGTCGAAGTGGTACTGGCCGCGCAGCACGTCGGTGAGCAGGTAGTGCGAGCCGGTGACCGGCACGCCGTTGACCGCGCCGGAGTCGGCCATCACGCTCAGCGCGCCGGCCTGCACGGCCTGGTGGTACGCGGGCAGGATGGTGTCCTGCAGGTAGCGGGCGGAGTAGTCGGCGGGCACCCGGTCGTGGCCGTTGAGCGGCTGGGAGTAGCCGGCGAAGTGCTTGACCGAGGCGGCCAGCCGGGTGCCGCTGCTGCCGTCCTGCAGCGCGGTGACGGCGCTGGCGGCCATCGTGCCGGTGAGCAGCGGGTCCTCGGAGAAGGCCTCGTAGTAGCGGCCCCAGCGCTGGTCGCGGGCGACCTCGGCGACCGGTCCGAAGACCCAGTTGATGCCGGTGGCGGCCACCGCGCGCTGGGTGGACTGCTCGACCTGGCCCTCCAGCGCGGGGTCCCAGGTGGCGCCCATGCCGATCTGCTGCGGGAACATGGTGGCGCCGAGCACGTTGTTGTGGCCGTGCACGGCGTCGATGCCGTAGAGGATCGGGATGTGCAGGCGCGAGTTGGTGATCGCGTAGTTCTGCACCTGGTTGGTCAGGTCGGCCCAGTCCTTGGGCGAGTTGACCTGGGGCGGCATGCCGCCGCCGGACAGGATGGAGCCGGCGGCGTGGTCCACCAGCACGTCGTGCAGGCAGGCGTCGTTGAGCGCGCCGCCGCTCCAGTTGCAGGTGCCCTGGACCGTGACCAGCGCCAACTGGTCCATCTGGCCCACCTTCTCGGGCAGGGTCATCCGGCGGAGCAGGTCGGCGACCCGGTCGGGGATCGGTGCGCGGGCGTCCAAGTAGCGCGCGTCCGGGGCGGCCTGGGAGTCGGCGGCGGGGACCGGGGCGGCGGTGACGCCGGTGAGCGCGGTGCAGAGCAGAGCGAGTGAGCCGAGTGCGGTGAGGTGGCGGCGGATGCGGTGCACGGGTGGAGCGAGTCGCATGGGACCGTCCGATCGGAGTCAGCGTGCTGCGTGTGCATGACCACAAGAACTGGGTGAGGAGTTAACTCGGCTCAGGTCTGATCGTCAATCATTTGAACAAAGATCGCGCTCTCATGCTTCTTGACGCGCTCATGTGTACAGGAGTTGAATCCACGTCAGTCGATTCCACCCATCGATACAAGGAGCCGCAGATGTCTTCTTGGGCCACCCCCACGGCCTCGGAGTCCACCCCTGCGAACAGCCTGCGGCGCTCACTCGCCGCCACCTGCGTGGTCGCCCTGCTGGCAGCGCTGATGCTGATCACCGGCCACGGGAGGGCCGGCGCCGTCACGGTGCCCGGCGCACCGGCCGGTTGGACCACGGTGTTCAGCGACGACTTCTCCGGCGCGGCCGGCAGCGGTCCCAACGGCAGCCGTTGGACGTACGACACCGGTCCGGGATCCAACTTCGGCACCGGCGAGATCGAGACCATGACCAACTCCAGCGCCAACGTGCACCTGGACGGCAGTGGTCACCTGAACATCACCGCCCTGAACAACGGCGGCAACTGGACCTCCGGGCGGATCCGCACGCCCAACGCCGTGGTCGGCGCGCCGGCCGGCGGCAAGCTGGAGGTGACCGCCTCGATCCAGCAGCCGACCGGTGGCCTCGGCTACTGGCCCGCGTTCTGGATGCTCGGCCAGGGCCAGTGGCCCGAGAACGGCGAGATCGACATCATGGAGGACGTCAACGCCCGTTCCCAGGTGGCCGGAACCATCCACTGCGGCACCTACCCCGGCGGCGTCTGCAACGAGGGCAACGGGATCGGTAGCGGCCTGCAGGCCTGCAACGGCTGCCAGAGCGGTTTCCACACCTACACGATGATCCTGGACCGCACCAACACCTCGGCCGAGACCATCACCTGGTACCTGGACGGGGCGGCCTACTTCTCGGTCAACGAGGGCCAGGTGGGCGCCGCGACCTGGCAGCAGGCCTTCGACCACAACCTCATGATCATCTTCGACCTGGCGATGGGCGGCGGCTTCCCCAACGGCGTCTGCAACTGCACCACGCCGACCTCGGGCACCGCCTCGGGCGGCACGATGAGCGTCGGCTACGTCGCGGCCTACACCACCACCGGTGGTGGCGGTGGTGGCGGCGGCACCGGCGGCGGTGCGGTGGTCGGCTACAACGGCCTCTGCCTGGACGACCGCAGCGCCAGTACGGCGGACTTCAACCCGGTCCAGGTGTACACCTGCAACGGCACCCCGGCCCAGCAGTGGACCTTCGTACAGGCCGGCACCACGCTGCACGTGCTGGGCAAGTGCCTGGACATCAACGGCGGCGGCACCGCCAACGGCACCGCAGTGGACCTCTACACCTGCAACAACACCGGTGCGCAGGTGTGGATCCCGCAGTCCAACGGCTCGCTCTACAACCCGCAGTCCAACAAGTGCCTGGACGACACCGGCTGGTCCACCACGCCGGGCACCCAGGTGGAGATCTGGGACTGCACGGGCGGCGCCAACCAGGTCTGGAAGCTCCCCAGCTGACGGACGACCCAACAGCACGGCAGTGCGCCGGGCCCGCCACCCGCCCCGGGAGGCGGGCCCGGCCGTTCTGGCCGCTCCCGGACCGGTGCGCCCACACGGCGGCGGCAGGCTGACTACGCTGCCGTCATAGTGAACGATCGCACCACAACGCACCACATCGCAGCACGAGGAGCGGACCGACATGGCGACACTCGCCGAAGTGGCCAAGCACGCGGGCGTCTCGCCGAGCACGGTCAGCTACGTCCTCAGCGGCAAGCGCTCGATCTCCGCGTCCACCCGGCAGCGGGTCGAGCAGGCCATCACCGAGCTGGGCTACCACCCCAACGCCGGCGCCCGGGCGCTGGCGGGCAAGCGCTCGCACATCATCGCCCTGGTGGTACCGCTGCGCACCGACGTGTACGTGCCGATCATGATGGAGATCGCCATCGCGGTCACCATGGCGGCCCGCCAGCACGGCTACGACGTGCTGCTGATCACCAACGACGAGGGCCCCGACGGAGTGCGCCGGGTGGCCGGCAGCGGGCTGGCCGACGGGGTGATCCTGATGGACGTGGAGCTGGACGACGAGCGGGTCCCGGTGCTGCGCGAGCAGGGCACCCACGCCGCGCTGATCGGCCTGCCCGACGACCCCGCCGGACTGGCCTGCGTCGACCACGACTTCGCCGCCGCCGGGGCGCTGTGCGCCGACCACCTGGCCGACCTGGGCCACCGGGAGGTGGCCTTCATCGGCTACGCGCCCCAGGTGTACCAGCGCCACGCCGGCTACGCCGAGCGCACCCTGGCCGGCTTCGGCGCCCGGGCCGAGGAGCGCGGCCTGCGCTACCTGCACCGCCCCTGCGAGGGCAGCTACGACAGCACCGCCGGCGCGCTGGCCCGGATCCTCGCCGACCGCCCCGGCACCACGGGCTTCGTGGTGCAGAACGAGGGCGCGATCGGCCCGCTGCTCAGTCTGCTGCGCACCACCGGCCGGACCGTCCCCGAGGACGCCTCGGTGGTCGCGCTCTGCCCCGAACCGCTCGCCGAGCAGTACGCCCCGCGGCTCACCGCCGTCACCGGCCCGGCCCAGGAACTCGGCCGCCAGGCCGTGGAACTGGTGATGTGCCGGATCGAGGGCGGCTGCCCGGCCGAGGTCACCCTGCTCACCCCGGTGCTCACGGTCCGCGAGAGCACCGGCCCCGCCCCGACCCGCAAACGCGCGCGCCCGTGAACCTCCCGGGGGCGGCTCGGGCGTGGGCGGGGCGTGTCGAGCGCCTAGGATGATCGCCTTCGATCCTCCTGGAGGTCCGGTGCTCTTCCCGTTGTCCGCCGACGATCTGACCGACGTGCTGCCGCCGGAGAGCGTGCTGAGGACCGATCCGGTCGTGGCCGCGGAGGTGTTGGGCGATCCGGCAGCGGTGGCGTTCCTCAGTGCGGTGGGGTTGCCGTGGTGCGGTGGCCTGTTCCAGCTCTCCGCGGAGCTGGCCGACGCTGCGACGCTCGCGCTGGCCGACAACCGGGTGATCGAGTCCGGTGGTGCGCCGGGGGTGGTGGAGACCGAGCTCGGGGAGCTCGGGTCGCTGGGATCCCTCGGGTACACGCTGGTCTACGTGCGGCGCGCCGACGGGGTGGTGGTCGCGACCTCGGAGAGCACCGACGCGGAGTACGAGGTGCTCCACACGGACGTGTCCTCGCTGGCCGCGATGCTGCTGATGATCGAGCAGCGGACACCCGCCGAGGCCCTCGACTACGCCGAGGGCCTGGCGGTGTACGGTCCCGCCGCGAAGGAGATCGAGGCGCGGGTCCGGGCGGTGGACCCGGCGCCGTTCGCCGACGACCGCGGGTTCTGGCGGAACTTCATCGACGAGTGGAGCGTGGGGATGTTCTGAGACCCCACGCGCGGTGCGTGGGGCCCGGCCCGGTGACGGACCGTCAGGACGTTTTCACCGTGCAGGCGGTGCCGTTCAGGGCGAACGCCGTGGGCGGGGTGTTGGCCGTGGTCCAGCTGCCGTTGAAGCCGAAGGACGTGGAGCCCGCCGCGGGGACCGCGGCGTTGTAGGAGAGGTTGGTGACGCTGACCGCGGCGCCGGTCTGGGTGACCGAGCCGTTCCACAGGTTGGTGACCTGCTGGCCGCTGGGGAAGGTCCAGCTGACGGTCCACCCGTTGAGGGCGGTGGCAGCGTGGTTGACCAGGGTCACCGAGGCGCCGAAGCCGCCGGACCACTGGCTGCTGACCGCGTAGTCCACCTCGCAGCCCGCGCCCGAGGATCCCGTGGGCGTCGGGGTCGGGGTCGGGGTCGGGGTCGGGCTGGGCGTGGGCGTGGGTGTGGGCGAGCCGGTGGGCGTGGGCGTCGGGCTCCCGGTGCTGCCCCCGCCCGTCAGGTCGCCGTACAGGATGCCGCGCCCGTTGCTGCTCAGGTACACCCGGCCGTAGATCCGCGGGTCGCCGGTGATCGCCGCGCCGGTGAAGCCCCACTGGTGCTGGTCGTCGTTGATCCGCACCCAGCTCGCGCCGGCGTCGTCCGAGCGGTAGATCCCGCGCACGCCGCCGACCTGCGCGCTGCTGTAGAGCGCGGGGTAGCTGCTGCCCGGGGCCGCCTTGCCGAAGCCGATGGAGTCGGCCTGCTGCACGTTCGCCAGCTCGGCGAAGCTCGCGCCGCCGTCGGTGGAGTGCCAGAGCCCGTAGGCGCCCGTGCTGCTGCCGCCGGCCAGCCAGACGTCGCCCGCGGCCCCCGGCAGCGCCTTGAACTTCACCGTGCCGGTGGTCGGCAGGCCGGTGGCGCCGGTGGCGGTGAAGGTCGCGCCCGCGTCGGTGGAGCGGTAGAAGGTGCCGCCCGAGAAGCCGTAGAAGGTCTTCGGGTCGCTCCGGTCGGCCTGCACCACGGCGCCGGCCGGGATGCCGGTGGCGGCGGTCCAGGAGGTGCCGAACCCGCTCGTGCGGTAGACCCCGGCGCCGGCCGGGCTCCAGACCGTGGCACTGCCGTCCGCCGCCAGCGCCACGGTGCCGCCGCCGGTCACCCCGGCGGGCTCGCTCGACGGGGCGAACCAGTCGTTGCCGCCGTCGGTGGAGTAGCCGATGTGCTTGTCGGTGGACCCGGAGTCGGTGGCGCCGACCCGGACCACGGTGCTCGGGCTCGCCTGGGCGAAGTCCAGCGCCGTGCTGGTGGCGAAGTGCGGCGACGAGTACGTCCTGGCGGGCACCTTGGTCGGGTCGCTGTGCACGAACCCGCCCAGGTCGCCGAGCGCGCTGAGCAGCGGCGCGCCGCTCGGCGGGCTGACCAGGTCGTTGACCGAGGTCTCCTCCAGGCCCTGGACCACCGGCGCCAGCGTGATCTTCTTGCCCGCGTCGAAGTCGGTCAGGTCCGAGGTGCCGAAGAGCGTGGCGCCGGTGCCGTACATCATCCGGTTCGAGTCGAACGGGTCGATGGCCAGCGCCTCGGTCATCCAGCCGAGCTTGGGCACCTCCTGCGGCGGTGACGGGTTGGCGCCGAAGGTGAGCCAGGGCACCGAGGAGATGTCGATGCTGTACTGGTCGACCCGGTTCGGGTAGCCGTTGTAGGACCAGAACGGCTTCCAGGTCGCACCGTCGTCGGTGCTGCGCCAGATCAGGGTGTCCGGCCACCAGGAGCTGTAGCCGGTCACCATCAGCGTGCCCGGGTGCTGGCGGTCGATCGCCAACCCGCTGTAGCCGAAGTAGTCGCCGCTGCTGTCGCTCGACGGGACCGGGCTGACGTTGGTCCAACTGCCGCTGGCGGTACCGTACTTCCACAGGTCGCCGTGCGCGCCGTCGTACGGGCCGCCGGTGTCGCCGTAGGCGACGAACAGGTTGCCGCCCGCGTCCAGCACCGCCTTGTGCGGGACGAACCCGGTGGGCTGGCCGGCGATCCGGGTCCAGCTGGTGCCTCCGTCGTCCGAGCGGTAGACGCTGTTGGCCTTGTCGGCGACGCCCGCGTACATCGTCCTGGTGACCCCGTTGACGGTGCCGTTCGCCGGGTCGAAGACCTCCCAGAGCACGCCCTCGGTGTCGCTCTGGTAGCCGGTGGTGTCGGTCGGGTCCGGCGCGTAGGTCCCCGCGTCCGGGAAGGCGGTGACCTTTGACCAGGTGACGCCGTAGTCGGCGCTGCGCCACAGGCCGTTGCCGCTCTCGGCGCCGAACCAGAGCACCGCGTCGTTGTTCGGGTCGATGGTCAGCCGCTCGCCCATGCCGCGGCCCGGCATGTTGCCGCCGACCTTGAACGGCAGTGTGGTGCGCTGCCAGGTGCTGCCGTAGTCCGCGGACCGCAGGACGGCGCCGTTGTTCGGGTCCCAGCTGTTGGTGTAGCTGCCGGCGGCCAGGTAGACCCGCCTGGGGTCCTTGGCGTCGGTGGCCAGGCTGAGCACGCCGCTCAGGTTCCAGTCGTTCCAGCCCAGCGAGTCCGTCAGCGGGATCCACGTCTTGGTCGCGGGGTCCTGGCGGTAGGCACCGCCGATGTCGGTGCGGGCGTAGACCAGGCCCTGCCGGCCCTGGTTGAAGACGATGCCGGGGACGAACCCGCCACCGCCGATCTGCACGTTGTTCCAGGTGTAGCCGGAGCCGGCGGCCGCTGCGGCCGCGGGAACGGCGGACACGGCGGTCGCGGCGCCGGGCACCAGGGTGGCGCCCAGGCAGGCGGCGGCCGTCACGGCTGCGGCCAGGGCCGCCGTCAGCGGACCGCGGCGGCGCGAATG